>JAPUKV010000190.1 GCA_027295475.1 Pseudomonadota bacterium | reverse complement strand
CGTCCGGGTCGTCGAACGGATGAATGAATGTCAACTGCTGTTCTTTTTCGAGTTGCCGTGCATGGGCATAGGCGTCGTCGTAGGTATCACCGTGCAATACCACCTCCCACCCAATGACTTGACTGCTTCGACTTTGATGCTCGGGGTAGTAACGGGCATTACGATCACGGCCCTTATCTCTTTTCGTTTTGCAGCTAATGCCACACCCTGGGCGTGGTTGCCGGCCGAGCTGCAAATTATCCCGGCCTGCAGGGTTTGCTCAGGCAAAGTTGTCAGTTTGTTATAAGCGCCACGCAACTTGAAAGAAAAAACCGGCTGCAGGTCTTCGCGTTTTAAGAGGATTCGGTTTCCAAGGCGCTCGGACAGTTTGCTTGCGAGTTCCAACGGAGTCGCGCTCGCCACGTCATACACTCTGGCATCCCGGATTCGTTGCAGATAGTCGGTCGTATTCATTTGCTTGCGCCTGGTCCGCGTCGCTCTTGCGAAGTGTCGAAGGTTATCGCATACGGGTGGCCTTCTGCGAAGATTCTCGAAATTCGCGAGCCATTAGCAAAAACGAGGGAGTTCGCCCCGAAACTGATATGGCAGCGACAACGCGATTCATGATTCGATTTGCTCAAGGACCTCCACAGGAACGCGAACAAGGGAATGTTCGATTGTTGACGGATCAACTGCCAAGTACGCTGGTTGCCGGCGCAGGCTCGCCTGAGGCCCATGGCGGGACTCTGTTCAGAAAACAGTCTGTGTCGGCTGTGCGGCACCGACTGCTTGGGCAGGTATGCATAGTCACTCCGCCGACAGCGAGTGCCACGCTTCTTATTGCGTTGTCTTCTCTTATTCTGCTGGGTGTGGCCGTCTATACCGTTGAAGTGCCGCAGCTCACTCGATCGATCGTCGTGCTGATTCCTGCCGGAGGACTTCTCAAGGTCATCTAAAACGATACGGGCCAAATCACGGAGCTGGCAGTCAAAGAGGGAATGACCGTTCGAAAGGGGCAGGTGCTGTTGCGCATCACGAGTGATCGCAACGCACCGGGCAGGTCGCCAGTATCCGAATCACAGGTTCGCTCCTTGCGAATGGAACTCGAACTCATGGAGCGGGCCCAAGCCCGCCAACGGGATATGAAATCAAGCCGTGTCACTGCGCTGGAGGAACAGTTTACGCTCACACGCAGCCGCCAGGCCAAGGCGCGCGTCGAAATCGAGTTGCAGGCGAGCCATATCGGTCTGCTGAAACAAAGGTATAAACGCATGAAGGTGCTGGCCGCGAACGGGGGCCTTGCAAAGGACCTGCTGTCGCAGGAGCGATCCGGGATTCTGCATGCGAAAGCGATTAGTGCCGGTCTCGAGGGGGACCTGCTGCAAATCGGTCAGGAACTTGCCGACTTGCAGGCGAAGCGGGATGAGACCCTGGCAGCGGCCGGACTCGACCGGTTGCAGCACGACATGGGGCGCGAGCGACTACTACGGCAGATCGGCAGGGCAGAAATCGAAGCCGGTCGGGTCGTATTGGCTCCGGCTGCCGGTATCGTCGCGCGACTGAGCGTGACAACCGGATCCACCAGTCGTCCCGGCCAGACCCTGATGACACTGTACAAAGCCGAGGGCCGACTCGAGGCATGGCTCTATCTGCCGAGCGACAAAGCCGGACAGCTAAAGGCCGGACAGTCAGTACAACTTCGCCTCGACGCCTATCCGCACGAGATGTTCGGCACTCTGACGGCGGTTGTTTCGAAAGTATCAACAATCGCTCTCCTGGCATCGGACCTGACGGTACCGCTGCCCATCAAAGGCCCCGTCTTTGAAGTCCGGGCATCGATTCGCGACGACCGCATAGAGGCACTCGGCTCATCATGGCCGCTGGCGCCGGGCACCTCGTTTCGGGCGGATGTAATAAGGCGGCGCTACCGCCTGTACCAGTGGTTGCTCCGCTCTTTCTGGAGTGACGACGACGGCACCGCTTTTGCCGGCGCGTGACTACCTGCTGGGGTTGCGCCGCAGGCGTCCGGTTCCGCTGATCCTGCAGCAGGAACGATCGGAATGCGGACTTGCTGCAGTTGCAATGGTTGCCGGCCACTATGGTCATGAACCCGGCCTGCATTCGCTTCGCAGTCAGGCCTCGATGTCGTCACGCGGCACAACATTGAAAGACCTAGTCGAAATCGCCCGGGGGTTGCGGCTGATCGCGAGGCCGCTGCGCCTGGAGCTCGATGAAATCAACAAGCTGAGACTGCCGGCCATACTGCATTGGAGGACGAATCACTTCGTACTTCTGGTGCGAATGAAGCGCGGTAAGGCAGTCATTCACGATCCGGCGTCGGGCAGGCGTGTTGTCAGAATCGAGGAGCTTGACCGTGCGTTCACTGGCGTCGCAGTCGAATTGACTCCGGCGCGGGAGTTCGAGCGGAACAGTAAAGATGCCAGGGTCAGATTTTCCGACTTTGTCGGATCGCTTCAATATCTCGGCCGCTACTTGTGGATGATGCTGGCATTGCTGATCACCATACAGACTTTGGCCCTTGTGCCGCCGATCGCAACCCAGTTGCTGATCGACGAAGTCGTTCTCGGCCAGGACAGGGTCTGGCTTTATCGTGCGTTGCTGGGACTGGCAATTGTGATGTTCGTCGGCATCCTGCTCGAAGGATCGCGTCGATGGATCAGCCTCTATGCCGGCACAAGGCTGGCAGTGGACAGCACGCTGAGCGTCTTGAACCACCTCCTCAGTTTGCCTGCTTCTTTTTTGCAGGGACGACATCTCGGCGATCTGATGTCCAAGATCGAATCGCTAACTCCGATACGCACGGCCCTGACTGAATCCGGTATCAACGGAATCGCACAGCTCGTCGTTCTGCTTGCGACGCTGACGATAATGTTCCTGTACAGCGCGTGGCTGACCGCTGTATCCCTCGGTGGCCTGCTGCTGTCCACGCTGCTGACATTCGCCCTTCTGCCCGCAAGTCGCCGGCTGACTGAGGAAGCGCTGGTACACACGGCGAGACAAAACAGCTTGTTGCTCGAGACGCTGGGTGCATATGACTCGGTTCGAGCCCTCGATCTCGGCGCGCTGCGACTGAGTCAATGGCAAGGCCACTTCTTTGCGGCCACAAATGCCGGTGTCAGACAGGCGAAGTTGTCAATCTACAGCAGCGCCGGAGCGGGAATCATCGGAGCCGCGGAACAAGTGCTGTTCCTTGGCATAGGCATATCCGGCATTGTCGAAAAACAAATCACACTCGGTGTTCTCTTTGCCTTTCTTAGCTTGCGAAGCCGGTTTGGCGCAGCGGCTATAAGCCTCACGAATATCATAAGAAGCTTTTTCGTGCTCAGAGTACACATGGACCGGATTTCCGACATCTTGTTGGCAGAGCCGGAATCCTTACCGCCGCGAGGCGCGATACATGCGCACGTCGCCGGCTCGATTGAGGCCCGAAACCTGAGTTTCAGGTACCCGGGCGGTCCCTGGGTTGTCCGCGATTTTTGCTGCGTCATAGCCAGGGGCGAAACGACAGCTATCGCCGGACCTTCGGGGGCCGGCAAGACGACATTGCTACGGCTCATGTCGACACAGCTGGCTGCGACCAGCGGCCGGATTCTGATCGACGGCAAGGACCTTTCGCTGTGGGATTCGCGCTGCCTTCGTCAACAGTTTGGTATCGTGCTGCAGAATGACAGGCTGTTTCAGGGTTCGATCGGCGAAAATATTGCGGCATTCGATCCGCAGCCGGATATCGAGCGCATAGTCAAGGCGGCGATCAACGCAGAAATATGGACAGACATCCAGTCACTGCCGATGACGCTGAATACACTGGTCGGAGATTCGGGAAGCAGCCTGTCCGGTGGGCAGCAGCAACGAATCCTTTTGGCTAGGGCGCTTTACCGGAACCCGCGCATGTTGTTCCTGGACGAGGCAACAAGCCATCTCGATATCGACACGGAAAGGCACATCCTGGACAGGCTGGCCCGCTCAGGAATAACGATCATCAGCGTCGCCCACCGGCCGGACGTGCTGGCCCGCGCTGATCGGATCATTCAAATCGAATAAAAAGGAAATCATCGAACTGGGGACAGACCCCGGGACAGACCCGGGGTCTGTCCCCGACGCTAGTTCGCGGCGGTCGGTTCCAGCAGATTGCCGTCGGCATCAAGGTGAATGATCTCACCGAGTTCGAGCTCACGAATTCTCGGTTCAATCTTTTCGCGATCGCCGACCACGACCCAGAGGAGATTGTCCGGTTTGATGACATCATCGGCCGCTTCAGCGATCTGCTCGAGGGAGAGATTTCTCACATTGTCCGCGTAGGTGTCCCAGTAATCGTCGGGCAGGTCGTACGTGACAATTTCTCCGATATCTCGCAACACGGCACTGGCCGTTTCCCATCGCCCGGGCAGGCTCAAGGTATTGTTATTTTTTACCTTCTCGAGCTCTTCGTCTGTTGCGGGGTTCTCGCCCAGATATTCCTGAAGTTCGCGCTTGATCTCGGCCATCGATTCCATAGTTTTGTCGGTCTGCACCGGTGCGTATGCTATGTATGGCCGCTGTCCCTTGGTAGATACGACCACCGATCTTGCGCCGTACGCCCAATGTTTGTCTTCGCGCAGATTCATATTGATTCGCGAAGTAAAGCTGCCACCAATGATCTCGTTCATCGTCTCGATAGCGATTTCATTGCCTTGTCCGGCCGGTGGTGCGACGTTTGCGGCAAATATGATGGACTGGACGGCGTCGGGGCGGTCAATGATATAAATGCGATCTTTATCGGGAAGATCGACATTGCCGATATTCTTGATCGGTACGTTGCCCGGCTGCCAACGCCGGAATAATTTTTCGAGCTTGGGTTTGATCTCCTCCATGTTGGTGTCGCCGACGACGATCATGGTCGCATTGTTCGGCTTGAACCAGGTCTGGTGGTAATTGACGAGTGAATCTCGCGTAATGCGCGCCACCGATTCTTCTGTACCGGATCCGGTCAGCGGCAGACTGTATGCATGATCCCTGCCGTACATCAACGCCGGGAGGACGCGCAGGGCGATGCCGATAGGCTGTGTCTTCTCCTGTTTGATTTGCGCGAGCCTGGCCTTTCGCAAGCGATCGAGTTCCTTCTGCGGGAATGCCGGATTCAAAACAACATCGGCATATAATTCCAGTGACTCGTCCAGATTTTCCTTGAGTGCGCTTATCGAGACGCCTGACGTATCGATAGCGGAGCCGGCACCGAAATATGCGCCCAGCCTTGCCAGCTCGTCGCTGATTTCGAGCGCCGTACGGGTCCTGGTGCCCTCGTCGAGCATCGCCATCGCCAGGCTCGATGTGCCGGGCTCGCCGAACTGATCCGAGGCGAAGCCCGCATCGAAGCGCATGAGCAGGTTGACGACCGGGACCGTTGCACGGTGGGCGACGATCAGCTCCAGGCCGTTGCTCAGGTTACTGCGCTCAAACTCGGTAAATTTCACCGTCGGAAAAGAGTTTGACTCCGGCAGCGCTGAACGATCGGCGCCTTCTGTGGCGGCTTGCAACTCCGGAAACGGGAGCACATCCAGCTGGTATGAGCCCGCGCTCAACCAGCGGTTGGCTGCAGCCTGTATGGTCTTGGGAGTAGCCGCTTCAAAGCGATCCAGAGAGGTCGCATAGAAACCCGGATCGCCGGCATAGGTGGCATTTTGTGCCAGGACATCCGACTTGCCGCCAAAACCGCCGATCCGTTCCACGCCGCGCACAAAACCGGACTTCAGCTGCGCTTTAACTCGAGCAAGTTCGTCTTTGGTCAGGCCTTCTGTGAGGAATCGTTGCATTTCCTCGTCGATCGCCTGCCTGACCGCCTCGATGTCGCCACCAGGCTGTACTGTGGCCTGCAACTCGTAATAGCCGCCGATCTCTCCGCTGAACAGGCTGCCACTCACACTGGTCGCAGTCTGGTCTTTGTAAACGAGCCTCTCATACAGTCGCGAATTCTTACCACCCGTCAACACGGCATCAGCAAGCTGCAGGAGGTCCGCGTCTTCCGATACAAAATTTGGAGCGCCCCACACTTTATATATACGTGCCTGCGGGACCCGGTCCTGCATCGTCTCGTGTTTATCGTGCTCGAGTTTGACGATCCATTCGCGGGGTTTTGCTATCGGTGGTCCCGGCGGGATGTCGCCGAAGTATTTCTCGACTTTCTCGAGCGCTTCTTGAGGGTTCACGTCGCCGGCAACAACGACCACAACATTATTGGGCCCATAATAGGTCTTAAACCACTCATGGACGTCTTCGAGACTGGCGGCATCGAGGTCGTCCATCGATCCAATAACGTTCCATGAATATGGATGGCCAACGGGAAACAGGCCTTCCAGAATTCGGTAGTCAACCGTGCCGTACGGCTGGTTATCGCCCTGGCGCTTCTCGTTCTGCACGACGCCGCGTTGCTCGTCGAGTTTTTCCTGCGTTATTGCACCGAGAAGATGGCCCATGCGATCTGACTCCATCCACAGCGCCATGTCCAGAGCAGTGCTTGGCACGTTCTCAAAATAGTTCGTGCGGTCGAAGTTTGTTGTGCCGTTCATACTTGTCGCGCCGACGAGCTCGAATGGCTTGAAATACTCGTCGTCATAATTTTCGCTGCCGTTGAACATCAGATGCTCAAACAGGTGAGCGAATCCGGTCTTGCCGGCTTTCTCGTTCTTCGATCCGACGTGATACCAGATATTTACAGCCACAATTGGTGCTTTGTGATCTTCATGAACAATCAAACGCAAGCCGTTGTCGAGCGTGAATTCGGTGTAGTCAATGTCAATATCGCTCGCCGCGGCCACGTTGCACGCAAGGAGTATCAATGTGCCTGCCACGCAGATTGAACGATTCATTCTGGAATTAGTCATCTAAAGGCCTACCGGTTGTTGCCTGGTCGCGGGAGTCTAACAGGTGTCTACGCTGACTAAAGACTGGATTAATAGAACAAGGTTCCCTGTTCAGCATACAATGCGTGGCAATCCCGCCGACACCCTTTCATAATGCCGCCCATGAACAGCAAGACCGAACGGCGGAAGCTGTATCCTGCCATCGAACCTAACCATACCGGCTATCTGAAAGTCGGCGGTGGCCACGAACTCTATTATGAGGAGTCGGGCAACCCGCACGGCAAGCCTGCCATATTCCTGCACGGCGGCCCCGGCGGTGGTTGCATGGACAAGATGCGGCGATTCTTCAATCCCGACGTGTATCGAATTGTACTTTTTGATCAACGGGGCAGTGGCAAGAGCCGTCCGCATGCCAGCCTTGAAAACAACACGACCTGGGACCTCGTGGACGACATTGAGATCCTGCGGGTTACCTTGCAGGTAGACCGTTGGCAGGTGTTCGGTGGTTCCTGGGGCAGCACTCTCGCGCTGGCCTATTCGCAGACCCATCCCGGGCGGGTCACGGAACTCGTGCTTCGCGGCATTTTTATGCTGCGCAAGAAGGAGATCGACTGGTTCTATCAAAAGGGTGCGAGCGAGTTGTATCCGGACCTCTGGCAGCACTACCTCAAACCGATTCCGAAACGCGAACGGCGTGATCTGTTGCATGCTTATTACAAGCGACTGACGGGCGATGATCCTGACGTCAGATTGCAGGCTGCCAAAGCGTGGTCAGTATGGGAAGGAGCCACCAGTTACCTCGTGCCGAACGACAAGATTGCAGCCGCATTCGGGGCAGGTGACCTGGCGCTGTCGCTGGCACGGATCGAATGCCACTACTTTGTCAACGGTGGTTTCATGGAAGAGAATCAACTCATCAAAAACATAGACAAGATCCGCAACATTCCCGCGGTCATCGTCCAGGGCCGCTATGATGTCGTTTGCCCGTGTATCTCAGCCTGGGAGCTGTCGCAGGCCTGGCCGGAAGCCGATTTGCGAATCGTTCCTGATGCCGGTCATGCCGCGTTCGAGCCGGGGAATGTGCATGAACTCGTGATGGCCACGGACGCATTCGCCACCAACTAGGGAATCTCTTGCACAAACTACTCATTACCAATGCTCGTCTCATAAACGAAGGTGAGATTCGCGATTCCGATGTTCTCGTCAAAGGCGAGCGCATCGAGAAAATCGCCAGGAGCATCACGCCCGATGAAGGTGTCCAGGTGCTGGATGCCAATGGCAAGTACCTGATTCCGGGCATGATCGATGACCAGGTTCATGTCCGCGAACCCGGAATGACGAACAAAGGCAATCTGGCGTCCGAGTCGGCCGCTGCTGTCGCGGGCGGCATCACGAGTTTCATGGACATGCCGAATGTCAATCCGCAGACAACTACGCGAGCGGCGCTTGCCGATAAGTACAAGCTCGCGGAACGTCGGTGCAGCGGGAACTACGCGTTTTATCTCGGCGCAACAAACAAAAATATCGATGAGATCAAGGCGCTGCAGCTTAACGAGGCCTGCGGTATCAAGGCATTCATGGGCGCCTCGACGGGTGACATGCTGATCGACGACGGAGAAGCGCTGGAGCGACTATTCGAACATGCGCCGGTATTGCTTGTAACGCATTGCGAGCATTCGCCAACGATCTGGGATAACGAAGCGCACGCGAAGGCCAGGTATGGTGACCGGGTGCCGATGTCCGAGCATCCGAACATTCGTTCGGCCAATGCCTGTCTCGTGTCGTCAAGTCTCGCGGTCGAGCTGGCCCGCCGTCACGATACACGGCTTCACGTGCTTCACCTGACTACTGCAATCGAAATGAGCCTGTTCTCCAAAGCAGACCGGAGTGACAAACGGATTACGGCGGAAGTCTGTGTGCATCATCTGTGGTTCGATGAGAGCCGTTACGAAGACCTCGGCGCAAAGATCAAGTGCAATCCGGCCATAAAAACAGCGGCGGACAAGGCAGCGCTCATCGCCGCATTGAACGAGGGCCGCCTCGATATTATTGCCACCGATCACGCACCACATCTTCTCGGGGAAAAGCAACGGCCGTATTTCAAAGCGCCGGCGGGAATGCCACTCGTACAACATGCATTGCTGGCGCTTTTTGAGCTGGCCGAAGGCGGTCAAATCAGTGCCGAGTTACTGGTTGATAAGACGAGTCACGCGGTTGCAGATATTTACGGCGTTGTCGACCGCGGCTATGTGCGCGAAGGCTACTTCGCTGATCTCGTTCTGATCGATAACAAGACGCCATACACCGTCAGTTCGTCGAATCTGTTATGTAAATGCCACTGGTCGCCGTTCGACGGTGTAACGTTTAGTTCGAGTATCGATACAACGATCGTCAACGGACACATCATCTATGAGAACGGCAAGTTGAGCGGCGACATCGTCGGGCAGAGGCTGCAGTTTGATCGGGGCCGCTGATGGAATCGCCCGGAATAGCGGGCCCCACGGTGTTCTAATAGAAGCTACTGTTGGAGCCCGTCCTGACGGGCGATATTCGCCATCAAGTTTAGCCGAATCTCGAATTATCGCGTAGGCTCACGAAAGCGTGCTGGAAACAGTTTACTTTCCGGACGATCCAGCTATGCTTACGCCCAATAAATTCAGTGCTTTGAGATTGGCAGCAATTCGGCGTGTCATGTAAATGAAGCCAACAGATACTTCTAAGCCCGACTACTTCCACAAAGTCGTTGATTGCCAGTGGGCCTGCCCCGCTCATACCGACGTTCCTGCGTACATTCGACTTATCGCCCAGGGCCTGTTCAGCGATGCATACATGCTGAACAGGGAATCAAATGTGTTTCCTGGCATCCTTGGCCGTGTCTGTGACCGGCCCTGCGAACCCGCTTGTCGCCGTGGCAGGATCGAAGACAAGCCGGTCGCAATCTGCAGATTGAAACGAGTTGCGGCCGACCATCGTGACGACATTACTGACCGGCTGCCGAAAGCGCCGGAGAACAAGAATGGCAAAAAGATCGCCTTGATCGGCGCGGGTTGCGCTTCACTGACAGTCGCGAACGATTTGCTGCCGCTCGGTTACGAAATAACGATATTCGAGGCGCTCGACACGACCGGCGGACTGATGCGAACCAACATCCCGAAGTTTCGTCTGCCGCCCAAAGTGCTTGACGAAGAGATCAACTACATCCTCGATATGGGAGCAGAGATCAAATTCAATCACCGGATTGAGAGCATGAAGGACTTGCTCGACGACGGCGGATTCGATGCAGTGTTCGTTGGTACCGGGGCGCCGCGAGGCAAGGAACTCAAACTACCCGGGCGCTATGACACGGAGAACATTTATATCGGTATCGATTGGCTCGAATCGGTTGCGTTTGAGCACGTCGATTCCATTGGCGAGAGAGTGTTGATCATCGGAGTCGGTAATACGGCCATGGACTGCTGCCGTACGTCACTGCGCCTCAGTGCGAAAGACGTCAAGGTAATGGCAAGGAAGCCGAGAGGATTCTTTAAGTCATCTGACTGGGAACTCGAAGATGCGGAAGAAGAGCAGATCGAGATTCTGATCAATCATTCACCGAAGGAGTTTGTCGTCGAGGACGGCAAACTGGTCGGAATGAATTTTGATCAGATGGAATACAAGATCGATGACGACGGCAACATCGACCGGGGTACCGCCGTTGGAGAAGTCATGATTCCTTGCGACGACGTCATTCTCGCGATCGGTCAGGAAAACGCATTTCCGTGGATCGAGAAGGATATTGGCATCGAATTCGATGAGTGGGATTGCCCGATCGTCGACCAGGCCACGATGATGTGTTCGCGAGAGGGCGTGTTTTTCGGCGGCGATTCTGCCTTTGGTCCGAAAAATATTATCTGGGCCGTCGCACACGGCCACGAAGCCGCAATCTCAATTCACAAGTACGTGCATCAGGAGGACATTAACGACAGGCTACCGAGCGGCATGAATCTGATCAGCCAGAAGATGGGCATGCACGAATGGAGTTTCTCCAACGACTATAATCCGGCCGCGAGACGCCTGATGCCGCACGTGGATTTAAAAGAGCGCTTCAAGAAACTCGACATAGAAGTCGAGCTTGGATTTACCGTTGAGCAAACGATCGAGGAAGTGGAGCGGTGTCTTAACTGTGATATTCAGACCGTTTTTACCGCTAAGCTCTGCATCGAGTGCGATGCCTGCATCGATGTCTGCCCGGTAAGTTGCCTGACGATGACTGCCAACGGCGAGGAAGACGATCTCAGGACCAGGCTATCGGCCCCGGCCGAGAACCGCGAGCAGGACCTGTTCGTGTCCGAAGATCTGCCTCAGACCGGCCGGGTCATGGTCAAGGATGAGGACCTGTGTGTACATTGCAGCCTTTGCGCCGAACGGTGTCCCACCGGCGCCTGGGACATGCAGAAGTCCACCATTTTGCTTCGCTACGCCGGAGACAAAGCAGCGCCCCACGCGCCAGCAATGGCCCAGGGGCCCAAAGCAGCTAAAGTGTCTGCTGGTTAACGGTTTTTGAGCAGCAATAAGAGTAAGAAAATACCAGCCCAAGACTGTCTATAATTATAAGGAGTGAGACGGGCCAAAAGGTCTGAGGTAGAACGTTCGTGTCCAGGATCAACGATGTTGTCATAAAGATTGCCACGGTCAACGGCACCGGGTCAGCCAGCGCCAATGGTCTGTTGATGAAGTCCATCTTCAGGATGGGCGTGCCCGTCGTCAGCAAGAACTACTTCCCATCGAATATCCAGGGCCTGCCAACCTGGTTTGAGATTCGCGTGACCAAAGACGGTTTTCAGGCGCGGTCCAATCGCGTCGACATCATGGTTGCGATGAATGCACAGACCTACTTGAAGGACATGAATGAGGTCGCTTCGGGAGGCTGGCTGGTCTATGACTCGACGTGGCCACGCAGCCGTCTGCTCGACAGAAAAGACATTACCGTTCTTGGGATTCCGCTGTCGAAAATGTGCAACGAGCACTTCGACGGGGTCCGGGCGCGGATGCTGATGAAGAACATCGCATACGTCGGTGCACTCGCAGCGTTGCTCGAGATCGATCTCGATATCATTGTGAAACTCATTGAAGAGACATTCGCATCCAAGCAACACATGGTCGCATCCAACCTTGACGCAATTCGTCTCGGCTACGATTATACGAAAGAGCATTTATCATGTCCGCTACCGGTAACGATCGAACCAATGGACAAGACGAAAGATCACATCATAATCGACGGCAATACAGCCGCAGGACTGGGTTGCGTATATGCGGGTGCGACAGTCGGCGCGTGGTACCCGATTACGCCTTCAACGTCGTTGATGGATGCCTATAAATTGTTTTGCAAGCAGTATCGAATGGATCCTGAGACGGGCGGCAAAAAGTTCTGCATCGTGCAGGCGGAAGACGAGCTGGCGGCCATTGGCATTGTTCTCGGTGCTACCTGGAACGGGGCACGGGCATTCACGCCGACGAGCGGACCGGGGATATCGTTGATGAATGAGTTCATCGGCTACGCCTACTACGCGGAAGTACCGGCAGTCATCTTCGACGTTCAACGTGCCGGGCCGTCAACCGGCATGCCGACGCGCACACAACAATGCGATTTTCTGATATGCGCATACGCATCACACGGCGATACGAAGCATGTGTTGTTGTTCCCGGCAAACCCGGAAGAATGCTTCTATATGGCCATTGCGGCGTTCGATCTTGCCGATAGCCTGCAGACGCCGGTAATGGTGCTGTCCGATCTCGATATCGGAATGAATGACTGGATGTGCCCGGACTTGAAGTGGGACGAGGACTATCAGCCGGACAAAGGCAAGGTGCTTAGCGCTGAAGACCTTGAATCGATGGAGAAGTTCCAGCGGTACTGGGATAAGGATGGGGATGGTATCCCATATCGGACCCTGCCTGGCGAGCATCCGAAAGGTTCGTATTTCACACGGGGGTCGGGGCATAACAAAGATGGCAACTACACGGAGGACGCCGCAGAGTATAAGGAGGTCGTCGATCGGCTTCTCGTGAAGTGGGAAACTTCGCGCAGCATGGTACCCCGTCCTGCGATCGAGTACTCGAAGTTCCATAACACGGCAATCCTGTCGGTCGGTAGTTGTGACGGAGCAGTCAAAGAGGCACTGCATAGATTGAAAGAGAAAAACATCGGTTTGAACTATTGTCGCGTGAAGGCATTCCCGTTCAACGATGACGTCAAGGACTTTATCGATAAGCATGAACGAGTCTATGTGATCGAACAAAACCGGGACGCGCAGTTGCGCTCACTCCTGATTCTCGACGCGGACGCCGATCCCGTGAAACTTGTTCCGATGCTGCATTACGATGGCATGCCCATCAATGCGGAGTTTGTGATCGATAGGGTAGAGGAACAGCTTGTAAAAGGCCGCGCTGCCTGAATGTGCGGCAAGTCTGAGTTAAAGAGAAACAGATATGAGTTATATCTCCAAACCGATTGTTACCCATCCGAAGCTGCCCAAGAACAAACTCGGTTTGATGGCCCGCGATTACGAAGGGACCATATCGACGCTCTGCGCCGGCTGCGGCCACGATTCCATTACAGCGGCAATCATTCAGGCCGTATTCGAGCTCGATTTCGAACCGCACATGCTGGCGAAAATGAGTGGGATCGGCTGTTCGTCGAAAACGCCGGCGTATTTTGTCAGCCAGTCGCACGGATTCAATTCGGTGCACGGCCGCATGCCTTCTGTTACGACCGGCGCGAATGCGGCAAATCGGGATTTGACCTACATAGGCGTATCGGGTGATGGAGACTCATTGTCCATCGGTATGGGGCAGTTTGCGCACGTCATTCGCCGTAATCTCGACATGTGCTACATCATCGAAAACAACGGCGTCTATGGACTTACCAAAGGCCAATACTCGGCATCCGCCGATGTTGGCAGCGTCGTGAAGAAAGCAGCGCCTAATAAGCAAATGCCGATCGATCCCGTCAGCACGGCAATCGGGCTCGGTGCGACCTATATTGCGCGCAGCTTTTCGGGCGATAAGCAACAGCTCGTGCCGCTGATAAAGGGGGCGCTGGTTCACAAAGGATTTGCCTTGATCGACATCATCAGTCCGTGCGTGACGTTCAACGACCACGAAGGGTCGACGAAGAGCTATGCACACACGCGGCAGTTTTATCACCATGTCATCGACGTAGACTTCGTCCCACCAGCGGAGGAAATCAAAGCGGCATACGACGAAGGCTCTGCCATGCCGGTCGAGCTGCACGATGGCAGCAGAATCGTATTCCGGAAGGTGGACAAGGATTACGATCCGACCAGTCGTGCCGCGGCGTTTTCTTTCCTCCGCGATAGCGTCAATGCCGGTGAGATCATCACGGGGCTCTTATATATCGATGAGGAAACCGGCGACATGCACGATCTGTCGGGTAGCGTCGATACACCGCTTTCGAAAATTCCCTATGAAGAACTGAATCCAGGCAAAGAGTCACTCGAAAAACTGATGGACCGTTATCGGTAGGTGAACTAGCAGGAGCGGCTTGCCGTGCAGGGACGGTCCTGTCCTCCGCGACATCAGGATATCCTGTCCAAAAGCGATCATCCTCTCAACGCCTCAGTAAGACACGCCATCGCGGTTAGTGAACACCTGATCTCCGTTGTCGTTTATCTTGAATAGCAAATCGATATCGGGATAAAAAACCTCGTCCTGACCGTTCCGGTCGCCGATCTCCAAATAGGTTGCCACCGCCTCACTGTTGTTGATCAGGTGGTGGCCGTTGCCATCACCGGCCGGGAAGCCCGCAACCATGCCCGGCGTCAGTAACTGCTCACCTTCGTCAGTGACCAGCGTAAGCACGCCTGCGACGACGTAGATAAATTCATCCTCATGCGTGTGCCAGTGCCTCTGCGACGACCACGTAGCGGGTGGCAGTTCAACCAGGTTAACGCCATATCGGGTCAAGCCGAAGACGTCTCCGAGCACACGCTTGCGTCTGGATACGACATTTTGTCTGAAGGGCTCCGGATAAGTGGTGCCGGTACGAGGCTCAATTTCCTCGGGATCGATTGCACCCTTTTGCGATTTGCTCATGGTGATTCCTCAAATCTGGCCGTTACCTGCGGCAAGCATACTATCCCGAATTTCGCTGCGCCATGAAGTGCTATGCTGGCGCATTCCTCTGGTAACACGCGGACTGCAGTCGCCGGTATTGACGGAAGCAGAATATGAACAGCGATCGACGACGCTTTTTGCAAGCCAGTTTGCTCGGTACTGCAGCGGTTGCGGCAGGCGGGGTTCCAGGAGCACTGGCAGAAGGCGAGAAACCGAGAAAAGGAAGCGGCACCTTAAGAATCCTCGTTCTCGGCGGGACGGGATTTATCGGGCCGCACATGGTTCGAGAGGCGTTACGCCGCGGACA
>JAPUKV010000019.1 GCA_027295475.1 Pseudomonadota bacterium | reverse complement strand
TCAGCAGCTTTCTCGATGCCGTCAGCATCAAGGTTGGCCACGCCACTTCCTGGCTGACTCTTCTAATGGTGCTCGTGACTTTCGTCATTGTCGTAATGCGCTATGTTTTTGGCACGGGTCTCATCTGGCTACAGGAATCGGTCACCTGGATGCATGCCGTGGTGTTCATGCTGGGTGCTGCTTACACGCTGCAACAGGAACAGCATGTCAGGGTCGATATCTTCTATCGTGAAATGACCGACAAGCAACGCGCCTGGGTGAATCTTCTCGGCGTTCTTGTCTTTATCTTTCCGCTGTGTGGCTTCTTCGTTTATGCATCGATTGATTACGTGGCCGGTGCCTGGTCATTCAGGGAAGTATCGCGTAATTCCGGCGGTCTCCCGTATCCGTTTATACCGCTGCTCAAGTCCGCGCTGCTGATCATGCCTGTCGCGCTCGCGCTGCAGGGATTGTCATTACTGTTGCGCTCCGCGCAGACCATCAGGGAACCCTGACTGTGGAATGGGTTGCGCTCTTCCTGTTTCTTTCCGTCATCATCCTGTTGCTGGCAGGATTTCCGGTCGCTTTCTCACTCGGTGGAACAGCGCTGATCTTTGCTTTTGTCGGGGTGATCGGTGGCGGGTTCGAGGCGCCCTTCCTGTCGGCACTACCCAGCCGCATATTCGGCATCATGAGCAACGAGACGCTCGTTGCCGTGCCGCTTTTCGTGTTCATGGGCGTAACCCTCGAGCGTGCCCGCATAGCGGAAGAGCTTCTTGACACGCTGAGCTCTCTGTTCGGCTCATTAAGAGGTGGCCTCGGTATTTCCGTGATGCTCGTCGGCATGCTGCTTGCCGCGAGCACGGGCATCGTAGGCGCGACCGTGGTGACGCTGGGCCTGCTCTCGTTACCGACGATGTTGAAACGCGGTTACTCTGCGGAAGTTGCGGCAGGGACGATTTGTGCCTCCGGCACGCTCGGTCAAATCATTCCACCATCAATCATCCTGGTGATGCTGGGCGACGTCATGTCATCTGCGTATCAGCAGGCACAACTGGCACAGGGTATTTACTCGCCCAAGACCGTGTCTGTCGGCGACCTCTTTGCCGGTGCGTTGCTGCCCGGCCTGCTGCTCGTCTTGCTTTATATTGCCTACCTGATCGTCCTCGCCTGGCTACGTCCTGCTGCAATGCCGGCCCATTCGACCTCCGGCGATGAAGCTCTCTCCGTCGGCAAGGTGCTGGCCGCGCTGTTGCCACCGCTTATTCTGATTTTTGCCGTGTTGGGATCAATACTCGGCGGCTTCGCAACGCCGACCGAGGCCGCTGGCGTCGGTGCAATGGGCGCATTGTTGATTGCGATAATACGCCGTGCGCTTTCCCTGGAGCGGCTGAGAGAAGTGATGCAGAGTACGCTTCGCATCAGCAGCATGGTATTTCTTATCCTGATCGGTGCGTCCTTATTTTCGCTCGTCTTCCGAGGTTACGGCGGTGATGATGGCGTAAGGGCAATACTCGAGGCGCTACCGGGCGGTGTTTTCGCTGCGATGCTGCTGGTGATGCTGGTGATGTTTCTACTTGGCTTCGTCCTGGACTTTATCGAGATTACTTTCGTCGTCGTTCCGATTGTCGGTCCCGTACTTCTCACCATGGGCCTGGACCCCGTGTGGCTTGGGATAATGATTGCGATCAACTTGCAAACGTCGTTCCTTACGCCGCCGTTTGGCTTCGCGTTGTTTTATCTTCGCGGTGTTGCGCCGGCCACCGTAACGACCGCGCAGATCTATCGTGGCGCCATGCCGTTTGTCGGTATTCAAGTACTGGCATTGTTGATTCTTGCCTCATTTCCGGGCCTGGTTACCTGGTTGCCGGAAATGCTGTACGGCCGATAAGCAGCTACGTGACGGAAGATCGCGCATTTAGAAAAGCCTGTTCGCTGATCAGCTGATTCTGGGCTGACACATCGAGAAAAGCAGCATATGATTTTTGAATACGCGCTGACCATTCGTCTCGCGCAGACAACTCGTCTATCACTTCCGTGCTCAGTTTGTGAAGGAGTTCGAGCACATCATCAGGCAGTGGCCTGATCTCGACATTCGGATCATTTTTCAGCTGCTGCAGCGCCAGCGCATTGCCGTAGCTATATTCCGCCTGCATATCGAGATTGCCTGCCTGGCAGGCGAGCTCGACGATGGCTTTCAGGTCATCGGGCAAAGTGTCCCAGGCGTCTTTGTTGACGATCAGTTCGAGCGTCGGCCCTGGTTCGTGCCAACCCGGATAGTAGTAATATCGGGCCGCCTTGTGCAGGCCCAGGGACACATCGTTGTACGGGCCAACCCATTCGGCCGCGTCGAGCGCGCCGGTCTGAAGTGAAGTAAAGATTTCCGATGCGGGAACCGTAATCTGTGTAACGCCGGCACGCTGCATTACTTCGCCGCCGAGCCCGGGAATGCGCATCTTGAGTCCGGCCAGGTCCTCGATCGAGTTTATTTCCTTATTGAACCAACCGGCCATCTGCACACCGGTCTGGCCGGCCGGAATGGGAACAAGATTGAATTGCTCGTAATACTCCTGCCAGAGTTCCAGACCACCGCCATAATAAAGCCAGGCGTTCATCTCGTTAGCATTCAGACCGAAGGGTATGGCTGTAAAGTACTGTGCCGCCGGCACCTTGCCTCGATGATAATAAGCAGCATCGTGGCCCATCTGGGCCGTGCCCCGACTGACGGCATCAAAGACATCCAGCGCCGGTACCAGCTCGCCGCCTGCATACACCTTGATTTTCAGGCGAGAGTTCGTCGCTTTTTCCACGCGTCTGGCAAGGTTTTCCGCCCCGACCCCCAGCCCTGGTAGCCCCGGCGGCCAGGATGTCACCATGTTCCACTTGAAGGTCTCGGTCGACCGGTCGATCCCGGTATCAGCTTCCACATGCTGTTTGCCGCAGGCTGACGCACCGGCCGCCAGGGCCAGGCCTCCTACGAATTCCCGTCTTTTCATGTTCTGCCCTGGGTGCTGCTGCAAAGTCACCTAGTGTAGTGGGCAATCCAGCAGGAACCAATGAGAATAAGCGGGCAGCGAATTACCACTATTTGCAAGATATAGAGCAAAATCGACACATTATTTACCACTTAATTACTATAATCATAATTATGGAATAATGTATCCTAATTAGCCACAACAAGTGTCAGTCGCGGAAAAAATAGACAAAAAACGACAAAAACCCCGGCCTTTCGGCCGGGGCCGTCCCATCCCTGGCCCGGGCAACGGGCAGAAGACCCGAATCCGCCGTCCCTGGCGCCACCCGCGGCAAAGATATCGCTTGCTCGCATAAGAGATACTCCCTGCTGCTTGCCCGGCCCGACCAGACTGCCACGGCTGGTCCAGCACCGAAGCTCGCGTTATTGGATAGTAGGCTGACATTTAATGTTCGAGAGCGACCCATGATCGGTTTATTGCAACGCGTTATTGAGGCCAGCGTTTCTGTCGAGGGCAGAATCGTGGGCGAGATAGGTCCCGGGCTGCTCGTGTTCGTGGCTGTCCATCGGGACGATACCCAGGCTGACATCTCGCGGCTGGCCGAGCGGGTGTTGACCTACCGGGTTTTTCCCGACAGCGAAGGGCGTATGAACCGCAGCCTCATACAGGAAGGGCTCGGCCTCCTGGCCGTGCCCCAGTTTACGCTTGCCGCAGATACCAGGAAGGGCGCCCGGGCGAGCTTTACCAAGGCCGCAGAGCCGTCGCAAGGCAGTGAGTACTTCGACCGGTTTGTCGCCGCCTGCGATTCCCGGCTGCCCGGTGTCCAGACCGGCGAGTTCGGCGCCAACATGAAGGTGGCGCTCGTCAATGACGGGCCGGTAACCTTCTGGCTTGAGAGTTAGCCGGACGCAGACCGCGTTTTTCGTGCCGCGCCGCGCCGGGTTGCAACATCGACGAAAAACGTCGTCTGTCCCCGGTTTTATTGCGCCTCGAGAGGTATCATAACCTTGTCGTGAAGTGGAAAAAGGGGTTTGACCCCAGGAGTGTGTAGAGATGTTATCCAACATCGGCCCGGTTCAACTGCTGATTGTTCTCGTGATCGTGCTTGCCATATTTGGCACCAAGCGACTTCGAACGCTCGGTTCGGACCTCGGCAGCGCTGTGAAAGGATTTCGATCAGCAATGAATGAAGCGGAAGCAGAGTCTGCCGAAAAGATCGGCGACCAGTCGAAAAAAGACGCGGACTTCGAAAACACGCCGGTCGATGAACCCAGCAAAGAAAATCATACTTAAGCCGGTTATCAATCATGTCCGGAATCGGCTTTTGGGAGCTGATAATTCTGTTTCTTATCGGGCTCATCGTCCTGGGCCCGGAACGTCTGCCGCGTGTCGCCAGTCAACTCGGCAGCTGGCTGGGGCAGGCCCGGCGTATGACCCGCGTCATGAAACGTCAGCTCGAAGATGAGTTGGATTTCGAAAAGCAATTACGGACTAAAACGCCGCCTCCCGTAAAACCGCAAAACCAGGAAGACGACACCTATTCGCCTGCACACGAAGCTGGCAGCGCAGGCACTGGTGTTGGCGACGATGACGGGTACGACGATACTGCCGAGGCGGCAGTTGCCGAAGAGAGTACAGATACTGCGGAAGATGTTGCCGCGCCAGGCGAACCCGGGAAGGTGAAGGCCGCGAAAGAAACACCGTGAGCGAAGAGACTGAAGAAAGCACGGACCATAAAGAGGAAGCCCTGCAGGAGGCGACCTTGCTTTCCCATCTCGTGGAGCTTCGCAGCCGTTTATTGAAAATCGCTGCGGCAGTTGTCTTTGTCTTCATCCTGCTGCTGCCATGGTCGCGAAAAATATTTGCGCTTGTGTCGGAACCATTGCGCGACGTGTTGCCTGGAAATACGATGATCGCAACAGCGGTCGCATCACCTTTGTTGACGCCATTCAAACTCACGTTCTTCGTCGCACTCTTTATTGCGATGCCGATTGTGCTTTATCAGATATGGGCATTCGTTGCGCCGGGTCTATATAAGAAGGAGAAGCGTTTCGCAATGCCGCTCCTGGCATCAAGCATTATCCTTTTCTATCTCGGCATAGCTTTCGCCTATTTCGTCGTCTTTCCATTGATGTTCAGCTTCTTTACGGCGGTCGCCCCGGAGGGGGTCGAGGTACAGACCGATATATCCCAGTTTCTCGATTTCATCACCACCATTGTTTTTGCTTTCGGCATCGCCTTCGAGGTGCCGATTGCAACGGTGCTGATCACCTGGACCGGGCTGACAACACCCGAGAAACTGGGTAAGGCGCGGCCATATGTTTTCCTGGCGGCATTCGTCGTCGGCATGTTTCTTACGCCGCCCGATATCATCAGCCAGACGCTTCTCGCTATACCCGTCTATCTGTTGTACGAACTGGGTATCCTGATGTCCAGAATGTTCTCGATCAGACAAAAAGACACCGGGGAAGAGGCGCAGCCGGGAGCCTAGCATCCCGTCGGCACCAACGGGCTAAGCCCGTGTTAAGTAAGGCGATTCTTGCAAATTGGCCCGGCGGGCCGGGCGCAGCGCAATACCCTGATGGTTGCGCCGCAAACAAAATAGTGTTTAATGCGGGGTCGGGTTACGGGGCAACGGGCCCGATCGGCGTTGCGTCTTTATTCACTGGCGCCACTCCAGTTCTCAGGCGCATCCTGATCCGAGAGATTTGTCTATGACTGATACCGCCATAACCGGTGACGCTGAAGCCGGTGC
>JAPUKV010000189.1 GCA_027295475.1 Pseudomonadota bacterium | reverse complement strand
GCCGGCATCTCCAATGTGTCGATGCGCTCCAGTTCACCCTTCAGTTCTTCGACGGCCGCCTCGTGATCGCCAGCGTGCAGATTAACGAAGGCACGATAATTGGCCAGAAATGACTGGTTGCCTTCCTGACCGGCAGCGATACCCATATTGTAGTCCGCCCGAGCTTCATCGAAGTTGCCAAGGAAGGAGTTGACATGACCACGCTTGACGGCAGCCACGTCGTTACTGGCGTCAAGCTTTAGGGCCCCGGAATAGTCGCTTCGTGCTCCTTCGAGATCGCCCATAGCGCGATGCACGTCCCCGACGTTGACCCAATAGTTGTCTTCGCCGGGCTCGAGTTCGATGGCGCGCTTGAAGTTTTTCTCGGCCCTGGTGAAGTCCTTCGGGCTGTTATTCAGGTATGAGAAGCCGAGGCTGTTGTAGCCGATTGCCTGATCCGGCGCCAGTTTGATAGCTTTCCGGGCCGAAGCCCGGGCCCCGCCGTGCTGGTTTTGCCCGGCCTGCAAGCCGGAATAGACAAGCCACGCTCGGGGCGAATCGGGATAGGTATCGACAAGTTGCTTGCCGAGTCTTAAACCCTCTTTCGCATCATTGGTAACGCCGGTCATATTTATATCCGCCCATAGTTGCTCACCTTTCGTGCCCTTGGCAGACAACTCCCTGGCTTTCTTGCTTGCCTTCACAAACTGCTCACCGGAGAGCGAGGTATTACCCAGAATGATCCAGCCGCCAACGAAATCCGGGTCCTCTTCAGTTAATCGCCTTGCTGCCTGATTGGCCTCGATAAAGTCTCCTTTATCAGCCAGCTTGCGGACCTTCTTATACTGTGACATCGCAGTCTTACTGGATGCTGACAGGGGAATACCGCCATCGTTGGCCGCCACTTCCATCGATGCGGTTTCTGTCGCTGTTGTTGCCTCGTCTGCGACCTGTCCCACGCTGGAATCCTGTTGATCAGAGCATGCAACGAGCAATGCAGCCGCCGTGAAGCATGCCAAAAGTTTTGAAAACGTCATTTTTTTCTCCCTGCCTTTAGTAGATAAGCCGACTCGATGCCGGTCTTGATACATATAGCATAGCGCTATTTTGAGGGTTTTCCACAAGCCATGTGACCGCCGAAAACCGCTTTAGTTCGTGCATCCGGTTCTGATCCGGGCTGGATTTGAGGCACCGAAGAAATCGGCACATTGACGATGCGCCTGCAGGGCTACCGGTCAATGCACCGATACGTGTGCGGTCAGAGTAACTCTGCCTGGGCTAGGCTGCCTCAACCTCTTTCATGCTGAGCCGTACCCGGCCTTGTCGGTCGACTTCGAGAACTTTGACCTGAACGATGTCGCCCTCGGACAGTTTGTCGCTGACTTTTTCGACCCGCTCGTTCGAAATCTGCGAGATGTGAACGAGACCATCTTTGCCGGGCAAGATCGTGACGAATGCGCCGAAATCCATCAGGCGAGCGACCTTTCCTTCATAAACACGGCCCACTTCCACATCGGCAGTAATCAGTTCGATACGACGAACTGCTTCTCTGCCGGACGCACCATCAACCGATGCAACCTTGACCGTGCCATCATTGTCGATATCGATAGTCGCACCGGTTTCCTCGGTCATTGCGCGAATAACCGAGCCACCCTTGCCAATGACGTCCCGGATCTTCTCCGGATCGATCTTGAAGGTGATGATTGTTGGCGCCCATTCAGACATTTCTTCGCGCGACTCTTTGATGACGGCGTTCATTTCACCGAGGATATGGAGACGCGCATCCTTTGCCTGCGCCAGCGCATCGCTCATGATTTCTTTGGTGATGCCGTCGATCTTGATATCCATTTGCAACGCGGTGATGCCGTCGTTGGTGCCGGCAACCTTAAAGTCCATATCGCCGAGATGATCTTCGTCACCCAGGATGTCGGTGAGTACGGCGTAATCATCGCCCTCTTTCACGAGGCCCATGGCCACACCTGCAACCGGGGCTTTTATCGGCACACCCGCATCCATCAGCGAAAGGCTGGTTCCACAAACCGAGGCCATAGAGCTGGAGCCGTTTGATTCGGTAATTTCGGAGACAACACGAATCACATAGGGAAAGTCTTCCATGCTCGGCATAACAGCTTGAATGCCGCGGCGAGCCAGTTTTCCGTGGCCGATTTCGCGTCGCTTCGTTGAACCCATAAAACCGGTCTCACCGACGCAGTACGGCGGGAAGTTGTAGTGCAGCATGAACGGATCCTTTCGTTCACCTTCGATTGCATCAATGATCTGTGCGTCGCGACCCGTGCCAAGCGTTGTCACAACAATCGCCTGCGTCTCGCCACGTGTGAAAATGGCTGATCCGTGAGTTCGCGGCAATACGCCGACTTTGACGTTAATCGGCCTGACAGTCTTTCTGTCGCGACCGTCGATCCTTGGCTCACCGGCTATAACTCGTTGACGAACAATGCGTTTTTCGAGCTTCGACAGGGCACCCTTGACTTCGTCCGATGACCAGCGGGCATCGTCGCCACCGGCGAGAGATTCTTTTGCAGCTGCTTTGGTGTCTCCGACACTGGCCTGCCGTTCCATCTTATCGGTAATGCGATAGGCATCGGACAGTCCGCTCTCGGCAGCATCTGCAGCGGCTTTCTCAAGCTCTGCATCAACGGCCGGTGCCTCCCAATCCCATTTTGGCTTACCGGCTTCACCTGCCAGTTCGTTGATCGCGGCGATCGCTACTTGCATCTGTTCGTGGCCGAACATTACGGCCCCGAGCATGACCTCCTCGGATAGCGATTTCGCTTCCGATTCGACCATCAACACCGCATTTGCAGTTCCCGCGACTATTAACTCGAGGTCCGAGTCCAGCAATGCGGACGCGCCGGGGTTCAGAATATAGTTGCCGTCCTTGTAGCCTACCTTGGCGGCAGCTATCGGACCGGCAAACGGCATACCAGAAATCGCCAGTGCAGCGGATGCGCCAAGCAACGCCGGGACGTCCGGATCGACATCAGGATTCAGTGACATCACAGTGGCAATGATCTGGACTTCGTTCTTGAAACCTTTTGGAAAAAGCGGCCGTACCGGCCGATCGATCAGGCGGCATGTCAGAACTTCTTTCTCGCCGGGCCGACCTTCCCTTTTGAAAAACCCACCCGGGATTTTGCCGGCCGAGTAAGTTCTTTCCTGATAGTTGACGGTTAATGGAAAAAAGTCGCGGCCGGGATCTGCTTCTTTCCTGCCAACGGCAGTTACGAGGACTTCTGTCTCGGCCATTTTGACCATTACGGCTCCGTCCGCCTGACGCGCGATCGCACCCGTTTCCATAGTGACTTCATGTTCCCCATACTGGAACGTCTTTGATATAGCTTTCACTGTTCTACTCTGATTATTGATCTGTACTGGCAATGCAATCTGTTGCGAACCCGTTTCAGGGCCGACTGTTGATTTAATCCATTGCCGAGGCGCCGATGAAAAAACTAACGGCGGAGACCGAGCCGGGAAATCAGCTCGCGATACCGATCCTGGTCTTTCGATTTCAGATAGTCGAGCAACTTGCGTCGCTTGTTCACCATCTTCAAAAGACCCTGCCGGGAATGATGATCTTTTTTGTGCTCGCCAAAATGGCCGGTGAGCTCCGAAATTCTTGCGGACAGCAGTGCAACCTGTACCTCAGGCGAGCCCGTATCGGCATCCCCGCGGGAATAATCCGAAATTATGCTGCTCTTTTCTTCAGTGGAAAGTGACATCTCAACGACGCTCCGAACGTTCTCTAACTCTGCTGGCCCTATTTTGCAGCGCGCTATTTTAGCGCCTGATTGGGCCGGTTGATAGCCTAAATCAGCTAAAAATCAGGGTTTTCTTCCCTGCCCACGGGCCGACTGTTTTCAGCAACCCGAAATATCCGCCGCGGCGCAATGGTACCGTCGCCCGCCAGCTCGCCCACGCCGAGAAACTGCTTGCCACCGTTGCTATAAACCCTGACCCGGCCGGTCTGTCTAGGATCTTCTTCCAGCCCCATGGGCACTGCCTGACCGCCGGTGAAGCGCCCTGCGGCATCCTGGTCGATCTGCTGCTTCGGCCAGCCGGCCAATGCCGCATCGGCGGGAAGCAGATGCTCGCAAAGCGCTTCGGGACTGGATGCCGCAATGCGCTCGGCGCTCGGCAGATCCAGCATGTCCTCGGCTCGAAAGTCACCGACCGATTCCCGGTGCAGGCTGGCAGTATGCGCCACCGTGCCAACGACCCTGGCAATATCCTCGACCAGGGTTCGTACATAGGTACCTTTCGAACAATGCACTCGGAAGACCAGCCGGTTGCCGCTCACTTCGAGCAGGCTGATATCGTGAATCCGAACGCTGCGTGCCTCACGTTCAACGACCTCTCCCCTGCGGGCCAGCTTATACAGGCGTATTCCGTCCTTTTTCAACGCCGAATACATCGGCGGCACCTGCTCGATTTCGCCGCAGAACCCTGCCAGGACCTTCTCCCAGCCGTGGTGATCCAGCGTCGGGACTTCGGCTGTCGCCGTTTCATTGCCGTCGGCATCGCCGGTATCGGTGGCGACGCCGAGACGTGCCGTGACCCGGTAGATCTTGTCCGCATCGAGGAGGTAGGCGCACACCTTGGTTGCCTCACCGAAGCACAGCGGCAACATGCCGGTTGCCGCAGGGTCCAGACTCCCCGTGTGGCCGGCCTTTTTCGCCTTGAGCAGTTTCTTGACCTTCTGCAGCGCCTGGTTCGACGTGATGCCTGCCGGCTTATTCAGAAGCAGCAAGCCGTCGACAGATGCTCTCCCCGGCCCATCACCAACAGATGTTGTCATTGCCGATTACCTGTCGGTGTCTGCGTTGTTGGCGTTCTCGATCAGCTTGCTGATCTTCATGCCATGGGCAACGCTATCATCGTGCAGGAAACGAAGCTCCGGCACATGGCGAACCTTCAGCGCACTGCCGAGTTTGCCACGCAGGAAGCCTGATGCCCGGTGCAGGCCTTGTAGTGCGGTATCCGGGTTATCATCGGGGTTTAGCAAGCTGAAATAGACCCTGGCGAGACTGAGATCGCGCGTCATCTCAACAATCGTCAGTGAAACGCCGTTGAGGCTCGGATCCTTCACTTCAAATCGCAGCAATTCGCTCAAAGTGCGCTGCACCTGCACAGCCAATCGCTGGTTACGTGAAAACTCGCGGGGCATTATTCTTTGCTCTGCCGTATAAGGCGCGGGATCATTCGAGCGTACGGGCGACTTCCACCCGTTCGAAACATTCGATCTGGTCGCCGACCTTTACGTCGTTGTAATTCTTGACGCCGATACCGCATTCGGTGCCCGATTTGACTTCATTGACATTATCCTTGAAGCGTCGCAGTGATTCGAGCTCACCTTCGTAGATGACGACATTGTCCCGTAGGACGCGGATCGGATTTGCGCGTTTGACGAAGCCCTCGATGACTATACAGCCAGCAATATTGCCGAGTTTTGGCGATATAAAGACTTCCTTGACTTCGGCGAGTCCCACAATGTTCTCGCGGATCTCGGGCGCCAGAAGGCCGCTTATCGCCGCTTTCACATCGTCGATCGCTTCATAAATGATGCTGTAGTAGCGAACATCGACGCCGGACTCCTTGATTGCAGCACGGGCTGCACTGTCCGCACGAACATTGAATCCGATGATGATGGCGTTTGACGCATCGGCGAGTGTAGCGTCCGATTCAGTGATGCCACCAACGCCGGAACTGATGACTTTGACTTTTACTTCGTCATTCGACAGCTTCGTCAGGGCATCACGCAGTGCCTCGGTACTGCCATGCACGTCCGATTTGATCAATAAAGGCACCGTGGCCGCAGCTGCCTCGGTCATCTGGCTGAATACATCTTCAAGTTTTGCAGCCTGCTGCTGAGCCAGTTTGGACTCACGGGACTTGGTCTGACGGAACTCCGCGACCTCTCTGGCCTTGCGCTCGTTCATGACGACGAGGAAGTCGTCGCCCGCGCTGGGCGTCTTGGACAGGCCGAGCACAACGACCGGGCTGGATGGACCCGCCGACTTGATCGATTTCTGGGTCTCATCAAACATGTTTCGGACGCGGCCGTACTCTTCGCCCGCGATGATCATGTCACCCTGCTGCAGCGTTCCCGCCTGCACCAGCAAGGTAGCTACCGCGCCGCGACCTTTCTCGAGGCTGGATTCGATGACAATGCCACGCGCCGGACCCTCCGCGACTGCTTTGAGGTCCATGATCTCAGCCTGCAGCACGATAGCATCCAGCAACGCATCGACCCCTTCTCCCGTCTGTGCAGAGACGTTCACGAACAGATGCTCTCCGCCCCACTCTTCGGAAATAATCTCGTGTTGCGACAATTCATTCCTCACTCGCTCTACGTCGGCGTTCTCCTTGTCAATCTTGTTGATCGCAACAACGATCGGTACCTTGGCCGCGTTCGCATGCTCGATCGCTTCAATAGTCTGTGGTTTGACGCCGTCATCGGCGGCCACAACGAGGATGACGATATCCGTTGCCTGCGCACCACGAGCTCGCATGGCTGTAAATGCAGCGTGGCCCGGCGTGTCGAGAAACGTGATACTCCCTTTGTCGGTTCTTACATTGTACGCGCCGATATGCTGTGTAATGCCGCCGGCCTCACCGGCCGCGACCTTGGTATGACGCACATAATCGAGCAGGGACGTCTTGCCATGATCGACGTGCCCCATGATGGTTACCACAGGTGCTCGTGGAACTTCGTCGCCTGTCGGTTGCTCGTCGGCAAGTAAGTCCTCGTCGACAGCCGTGCCACTGATCGGCTTCGCAATGTGTCCCAATTCTTCGACAACGAGAATCGCGGTGTCCTGATCGATGACCTGATTGATGGTCACCATTGCGCCCATATTAAACAGAACCTTGACGACTTCGTTGCCCTTGACGGCCATGCGCTGCGCGAGTTCCGCTACTGCGATACCCTCAGGAATCTCGACCTCGTGCACAACGGGCGCCGTGGGTCTTTCGAAACCGTGCTGTCCGTCAGTACTCAGGGACACCGGCCGTCGCCTGATCGGCGCCTTGCGCTTGCGGCGGCCACTCTTGTCGCCGGCGACGTGCAATTCTTTGCGGCCGTAGCGTGTATCCGTCGGCTTGCCTTTTTTCTTGTCCTTGTCCTTGGCGCGGCGATCTCGGGCATCCTGCTCAGCTTTTTCGATCTGGGCGCTCTCTTCCGCCGCCGCTTGTGCTGCTTCGCGTGCTTCGCTCTCGGCCTGCTGCTTGGCTTCATCCTCCTTGCGGCGGCCCTCTTCCTCCAACCGTGTTTTCTCTTCTTTCTCGGCCTTCAAACGCTCCTGCTCGTGTTTCTCGGCATCAAGACGATCCTGCTCTTCCTTGCGCTTGCGATCGAGTTCCTCCTGTTCTTTTTGCGCCTGCTCCTCGAGCACGTTTCGCTTGATATAGGTCCGCTTCTGCCGAACCTCTACGTTTACCGTGCGCGAGCGACCCTGCGCGCCTGCCAACCTCAGCTCCGACATCGATTTGCGGCGAAGCGTTATCCGGCGCGGGGCGCCATCAGAAACCAAGGAGTCGTCCTGGCCGTGACTACGCCGGAGATGTGTCAGGAGTTCGAGTTTGGCGTCCTCGGAAATCGTATCTTCCGATCCACTGACCTCGATGCCCGCCTGGTCGAGTTGCGACAGCAACTTGTCGACGGAAACTTTCAATACATCAGCAAATTGTGCAATTGTGACATCAGCCATTGTCTAACTCCTGATGAACCAGTGATCAGGCCTGTTGTTCCGTTTCAAACCAGTGCGCGCGCGCTTTCATGATCAGCGCCGCAGCCTTTTCCTGATCCATTTCCTTGATCTCGAGCAAATCGTCCGTCGCCAGCTCCGCGAGATCTTCCCGGGTTACAACGCCTTCACTTGCGAGCGTGAATGCGAGACCCTTGTCCATGCCTTCAAGACTCATCAGGTCCTCAGCGGGCTCCGCCTCGTCGATCTTCTCTTCCTGGACGATCGCCTGGGTCAGCAGCACATCACGAGCGCGGGTGCGCAGCTCGTTGACGATGTCCTCATCAAACTCCTCGATTTCGACGAGTTCTGATGCCGGTACATAAGCCACTTCTTCGATCGTCGAGAAACCTTCCTGAACCAAAATGAGCCCGACTTCCTCGTCCACGTCGAGCTGTTTGGAAAACAGTTCGATCAGCGTACGCATTTCCGCTTCGCTCTTTTGCTCCGCATCGGTTTCCGTCATTACATTGAGTTCCCAACCGGCCAGTTCACTCGCGAGACGAATGTTCTGACCGCCACGGCCGATCGCCTGCGACAGCTTTTCTTCATCGACGGCAATATCCATGCTGTGGGCGTCTTCGTCGACCACGATGGACACCACCTCGGCGGGCGACATGGCGTTGACGACGAACTGGGCCGCGTTGTCATCCCAGAGAATAATGTCGACACGTTCTCCAGCCAGTTCGTTTGACACCGCCTGAACACGAGAGCCACGCATACCGACACAGGCACCCACCGGGTCAATCCGTGCGTCATTGCTCTTGACGGCAATCTTCGCCCGCAGTCCGGCATCCCGTGCTGCGGCAAGAATCTCGATCAGTCCCTGGCCGACTTCGGGAACTTCGATCTTGAACAGTTCGATCAGGAACAGTGGCGAGGTTCGTGTCATGAAGAGCTGTGGCCCGCGCTGTTCCGACCGAACTTCGGTCAAGAGCGCCTTCATGCGATCCTGCGGGCGAACGGGCTCTCGCGGAATCATCTGGTCACGGGATACAAATCCTTCGGCATTGCCTCCCAAATCGATATATACGCCATTGCGGTCGACCCGTTTGACGATGCCGGACAACAGTTCACCTTCCCGGTCCTTGTATTCCTCAACGACCTGCTCGCGCTCAGCCTCGCGAACCTTTTGCACGATCACCTGTTTGGCAGTCTGCGCGGCGATCCTGCCGAATTCGACCGAGTCCATCGGTACCTCGACGTGGCCGCCTGGCTCAGCATTTTCGTCGACATCGACAGCATCGATCATGCGCAGCTCGCGATCCGGGAACTCGAGGTCCGGCGACGCGTCTTCGAACACGAGCCAGGTCCGGAACGTGTCGTACTCGCCTGTCTCGCGGTCGATCGCAACGCGAACCTCGATATCCTCGCCGTGTCGGCTGCGAGTTGCAGACGCCAGTGCCGCTTCGATGGCCTCGAATATGATCTCTTTCGCGACGCCCTTTTCGTTCGAAACGGCATCGACAACCATCAGGATTTCTTTACTCATTTGCCTGCTACTCCACTAAAGCGTCGGCACCAATCTGGCGTATTCGATCGTCGCTATCGACAAACGATGCGACTCGCCATCCACCTCGACTTCTATGTTTTCCTCGTTCGCGGCCCTCAATGCGCCGCGAAAATTTCTTCGTCCTGCCACCGGAAAGAGCAATTTCACACGGATATCTTCACCCATAAACCTTTGAAAATGCTCAACTTTCGTCAACTTTCGATCCAGCCCCGGGGAAGAGACCTCAAGCACGTAGCGCCCCGGCACCGGATCCTCAACATCCAGTAGTGCGCTGATCTGCCGGCTTACCGTTTCACAGTCCTCCAGCCCGACACCGTCGGCTTTGTCGATGAAAAGCCTGATGACGCTCTGCCGGCCCTCGAGCTTGATCTCGAGGTCCGTCAATTCGTAACCCAGACGTTCCACGGCGGGTTCCAGCACTTTCATCAATTCCTCACGGCTCACCGACTACATCACCTAACTATATGTTCGTAAAACGAAAAATGGGCCTCTGGCCCATTCTTATTCTGCTCCTTAGCCCTGCCCGGAATCTGGCCCGGGCAACAAAAAACCCCATAGCGGGGCTTTGTTTCTACCAAGAATCTGGTAGCGGGGGCGGAACAAGCCAGCTGTTAGCCTGATCCCACCACCTCGCAGGCCGCGGATTATAAGGCAATCTTAAGGGGGGGCGCAACGCAATTCGTCATGCTGCACAAGCCGGTTTTCAGACCCGAAACCGTCCCGAGGCCGAAACAGAGTTGATTTGTCGCCTGAACCGGCGAAAGATAGGGTCCAAATGGAGGCGTGCGGGGGTGCGCCTCATGAGCCCCGCAGCAGCAGCAGGCTGGCGGGAATCGGCGCCACACGAACAAACAGGGGAGCCGATGAGTAAACTGCAATCAAGCCTGGCGGTAGTTCTGTGTGCGATATTTATTGCACCGTCGGCGCGTGCCGATATTCAACTCGATTCGGTCGGCATTCTCTCGGCAGACTCGGTGAAGAAGTTCAGCGGAATGCGTCAGCACGGCCTCTTGCTCAGCTACGGGGTAAAAACGGCGTCCAAAGGTTTCTGGGTGCCAAGCAAGCTGGATCTCGCCGCCGGCCGACTGGAGCGTGGCAGCGATTCGGCTTTATTCGTTTCCTTCGGTCCCACATACCGGTTCAACATGAACAAGAACAAGAACGCACCGGGCAGATGGTTTATGGATATCGGCTTGCACCCGACTTATGTCAGCAAATCTCAATTCGGCGGCAAACCCCTCGGCGGCAAATTCTTCTTTACCAGCTTCTTGGGGCTCGGTGCCTACCTGGATCGACAAAGAAAAACCTGCCTCCTGCTTCGCTACCAGCACACATCCAATGCGGGATTGAGCAATAGCAATCCGGGTGTCGATATGTTGGGGCTGACGTTCAGCTACCACTTCGGTGCTGATCAGCAGTTGGTCTCAGCCGTACAGGACGAGCAGAAATGAAGAGGCGCCGGCCCGTTTGAACGGGATGCCAGCGCCTTCTTAGCGAATGTTGGTAGCGAGGGCCCGCTTCGATCGTTGGCAACAGGCGCGGAGACTCTCGCCGTATTGGTGGTTCCGCTCATAACTGCCTGGCTCTTGGCGCCCTACTCCAGGAATGTCTGCTTTCGGCCAAAACAGACGTTCGCTTGTACACCATGGAAACGCAGTTCGACCCAATAATTTATCAAGGGATAGTATTATGGCGTATCCAACGGTATCGCCTCAGCTCATCTTCGCCCTGCGAACGGCTGATCTTCCTGCACTGCACTTCACTTTTCTTTGCTATTTGGACCGTACATGAGGGCCGTCTATACTGTTGCTGGTGTTCGGCTCGTTCCGAAGGATGAATACCTTGCGCAAAATAATTACAACAATGCTCCTGGCGCTTCCCCTCGCCTCACCACTGGCTGCCCAGGATCTCGCATCGATATGCAAGAGCATTGGAGAACTGAGTATCGGGCAGTGGGTCCAGTTTCAAGCAGACGCACCCATCGTAAAGACACTGAACGGTCGCATCGCCATTGTTGGCGAGAAGACGGTGGACGGATCGCGTAATTACTGGCTCGAATTCAACATAGTCAATCCAGTCGGCAATACGATCATGCAGCTTCTGATTCCGAGCTACCCGTACCCGGCCGAGGCCGTCAGCGGGATGATTATGCAGTTGGCCCCCGACCTGGTGATGGAGTATCCCAAAGAAATGGCCAGCTCGATGAGCGGGCAGCAACGCGACAATCTGTCCACGCCAACGTTTCAGGCTTGTAACGAGTCAGAGACTATCGGTGTAGAGACGATAACAGTGCCGGCGGGCACGTTCGAGACCATCCGCGTCAAAACTCGACTTGGCGGTGGCGAAACGGATATCTGGATTTCGGAAGCGGTACCGTTTGGCGTTGTCAAATTCGCGGATACCAATGGTGATGGTCTCAAACTGATGGCTTACGGGATGGACGCGAAATCCTCAGTAACCGGGACACCGATGAAATTCGGTCAGCCGCCGAACCAACAAAACTAATACCGGAAAAATCATGTGGATTCCGTTTAGATAATTTGGCCGCTGCTTGTTGTCGACATTTGGAGTTGAGGGGTCCGATCCCCAAACACTGCCGGCGCAAACCCGTCGAAACTGACGTCTATTGTCGGTCAATGACCGGTAGCATCACGTGTGACGGTCTCGCGTAGCTGCGAAAGACACGCTGACGCGCCTCGATCCAGCGCGAATCAACTTCCTTGTGCCCGCCCGTGTTGAGGTTCCTCGAGAACTCAGGAAACACAGCCGAGGTTATTTCCAGCCTGAATCGCTCTACTGATTCAGCATCCTCAAGACTGGCCGGTAGTGGTTACAGGCTCGCAGGGACTCCTGCAACGTTGCTACCGCCCCCGACTGATCGTTGCCATTGTACTGACCTAACGCTTTGTTCATGAGTATTGCAGGATGGTTAGGATAATCGGCAAGGATTGCCTGGTAATACTGTAATGCTTCCTGAGGTCTGCCCGACCTGGACAGCGAATTCGCCTTAGCGAGACCCTCAAAGTCATGCTTCCGATTCATAATTGATTTTATCTTCACCCATATTGCGCTTGGAACGCCCAGCACGAAGATCAAATTCAGGCCGAGAGCTTTCAGAAACAGCTTGTTGGCACAGCTGTGGCACAAGAATACCTGCTTATAAGAGAACCCGTACAAGATCACAAAGAAATAGAAATAGAACTCGGTGTAAGGCTGAATATGGTCAAACATATCGCACTGGTCACAGGTTCTGTACTCGTTGCCATTAATACATTTGTCGTGAGTAAAAAGAGATTCGCAGAATCGACAGTAGGTGTAGTCCGTTCGCGCCAGTCCTGAAAGATCGACCATCGATTCACAGCTTGGACATATTTCCTCACGGACCAGATCCGCGTGCCCGTCAGCCACCAATTGACGTCGTCTCGCCGCAGCTTCTCTGGCCGAGCAGCGCCGATCGATGGCCATCTCGAGTTGCCTCGCCGATATGCCCGAAGGTTCAATCGCGATCATGTGGCCTTCCATTAGGCGCTTGGCCATTTTCCCGGTTGGGCGAAAATTCGGAGCGAGTACTATCGCAATCCTCGTGCCACGTGTCGTCGTGTCAAGAATGGCGTCGAATGGTAGAAAGTCTTCTCCACAGTGGATACCGTCACCGGCCCAATGAACCTTGA
>JAPUKV010000188.1 GCA_027295475.1 Pseudomonadota bacterium | reverse complement strand
CGATCGCGGCGGACTGCCGGATCGTGTCCGGTTTTGAACTGTTTATCGTAGCTGTCCCGGAAGTCACAAAAATCGTCATAGGCTTCACGTACGTGCCGTAACTCCCGCACGACCAGTTCGATCATGATGACGTCGTCAAGATATCCAATGACCGGGATGTAGTCAGGCAGAATGTCCTCCGGGTCGCCGAAATACACGAACATCGCCAGCAAGCGTTCTCGCTCATCTGTCGGCAGCGCCCATTCATCGTCCTGCAGCATCTTGATCAATGACTCGAGTCTCGGGATGCGCTGCGCCACGAAATCCGGCAAAGGCCCTTCTTTTTTGATCTCGGCCAATATATCGCCGATGGCTTCGATGATTTCCGACTCATCGGCATGTCGAACCGCATCGCGGGACTTTTTCAGAGCCTGGCGAAAGAAATCCAGATCCCGATCACTGAGTTCGATTGAAAATCGCATTCCCATGTGGCTTGTCCGGAGGTGTTTGGGGCCTGACAGGCTACCGGCCTCACCGAATTGGGTCAATTCAATTGCATAACGGGTAAATCTCGAAAGATAAAAAAATCGGAATCGAGGACCCCGGCAGCGCCTTGGTTTACCATGGGTGCGGGGACTATCAGGTAACGATTGCATGACCGCGAAGCTCATCATAGGCAACAAAAACTACTCGACCTGGTCCTTGCGGTCATGGTTCCTGCTGGCCGAGGCCGGCATCGAATTCGAGGAAGAGCGTATCGCCCTCGATACGCAAGGATGTGCCGCAAGAATTGCGCAATATTCGCCGGCTGGCTGCGTGCCCGTGCTGATTCTGGACGGGCAGGCGATCTGGGACACGATGGCAATTGCCGAAACGGTCGCCGAGCGTTGGCCCGAAAAAAAGCTTTGGCCGTCTGATCCCAAGGCAAGGGCCCATGCGAGAAGCGTTTGCGCAGAGATGCACGCAGGGTTTTCGGTTTTGCGTGAAGCAATGCCTATGAATTGTCGCGCGATGGGGCGTAGAGTACCGCTAGCCGATGCGCTCGCCGCTGACATCGACCGGATTTTCGAGATCTGGTCGGACTGCCAAAGGCGATACCAATCGGCTGGCGACTGGCTTTTCGGCAACTTTAGCGTGGCGGATGCGATGTATGCCCCGGTCGTCCTGAGATTCCGAACGTATGGCATCAAGCTGCCGGAGTCGGCCACTGCCTACCCGGAGCGCCTGCTACAGAGCGAGGCGCTGCAGGACTGGCTTGCCGCGGCCGAGTCGGAGACCGAGGTCATCGAGAGAGAAGAAATAGGACAATGATTTTTCGACAGCACATGCTGACCCTGTTGTTCTTCATGGCGCTGCCTATCGCAGCGCAGGCGGAGCAATTTGAATTGCCACCCGACGACAACGATGTTGTCGGTGCGTTGACGGTGGTCGCTGCGCGCGCCGACGAGACACTGCTCGATCTTGCACGTCGCCACGGCCTTGGTTATGAAGACATCGTACGCGCCAACCCCGAGGTAGACACCTGGTTGCCGGGCGAGGGCACCGAGGTCCTGCTGCCCACCCGGTATGTGTTACCGCCCGGACCAAGAAAGGGCGTGATACTGAATCTTGCCGAATACCGCATGTACTATTTTCCGGAGCCGAAAGATGGTGAGCCGGCAATAGTCATGACTTATCCGATGAGCATCGGCCGCATGGATTGGGAGACCCCTTTGGGCCTGACGCGCATCATTTCGAAAGTGAGGAGCCCGACCTGGTACCCGCCGGAATCGGTACGTGCAGAACACGCGGCCGACGGCGACCCACTGCCCAGGATTGTGCCGCCGGGGCCGAAAAATCCCTTGGGCGCGTTTGCGATGCGGCTCGGTCTGCCCGGCTACCTGATACACAGCACCAATCGCCCGGCCGGTGTTGGCATGAGGGTAACGCATGGCTGCATACGGATGTTTCCCGAAGACATACGTTTCCTGTTTGACCAGGTGAGTGTCAACACGCCGGTACGAATCATCAACGAGCCCGTCAAAGTCGGTTGGCACGGCGACGAACTTGTCATGGAAGTTCACCGCGCGCTTGAGATTGTGCCTTTCGAAACTGATTCCGGAGAGATAACTAATGAAGTGCTGCCGGAAGATTTACTCGTGCAGCCCGAGCGCAACATACTGACGGCGCTGACTGAACAGTTCGTCGCTGCAACGAATACACGTGCCGGCGAACTCGACTGGGAGCGGGCGGAGGACCTGCTCGAGCGAGCCGATGGCATTCCCATGCCGGTCGGCAGAACTATAAAAAACGCCGCGACAAGCGCGGCGTTTGAGTAAAATCTTCGTAGTCTTTCGGCTACTTAGACATAGATTTCTGGAACATGCGCTCCAAACGATCGCGGTTCGCATCGCAGCAAGCCTGAGCTTCGGTAGCTGCAGCCAAAGCCCGATCTGCAGTGCTTTGAGCGCTAGCAGCTGACTGCGCTGCACCGTCCACCGCTGCACGGGCAGCCTCAGCTGTAGATTTGGCTGCTGCCGCATCTCTTGCTGCACTGTCCGCTGTCGCTTGTGCCCTGTCGATTGCTTCCTGGCTGGCACATCCAGAGGCCACCCCGAGCACGAGCACGAGTGCGCTCACTTTCAGTACATTCTTATTCATCATCCAAATTTCCTCTGTTGGAATAAAACTGCAGGCGCATTATTTCCTAATATGCCCTGGGCTTCAATGAAAACCTTGTTTTTATTCGGCTAATGTCTGTTTCACGCGACAGGGTGCTGTTTGTGATCTTGTCGGTTCATTTCGCTTTATTGCCGGTTACGCGATTCGGGCCTGGAAACCGGAGACGGGTGTATCGCTTCGCTAAAGTTCGCTGCGCCATCCCTGGCTCCGCTCATGTCGGCGTGTCCTGGCTCCCACATACTGCTCCGCCCGGACAATACGATGCTCAGCGACCCCCCGTCTCTGCTCGCCCGGCTCGTCGAATAATGACTTGCGCCGAACTGATACCTGTATATAATCCCAGGAACTGTTTATTTATACAGGGTTATTGCGATGCAAGGTCTGACGCCGAGACAATCTGAAATTCTCCATATGATTCAAGAATTTATAGTCGATTCCGGCATGCCGCCTACGCGTGCGGAGATCGCTAAAGAGCTCGGCTTCAAGTCTGCCAATGCGGCCGAGGAGCATTTGCGGGCATTGCAGCGCAAGGGGGTGCTGGAACTCGTGCCGGGGACGTCCAGGGGCATACAGCTCAAGGATTCACTGCGCGAGCAGCTGGGTCTGCCGCTGGTCGGCAGGGTGGCGGCCGGTAGTCCGATCCTGGCAGAGGAGCATATCGAGACACATTACAGGCTCGATCCGGCTCTGTTTAACCCCAAGCCGCATTACCTGCTGCGGGTACATGGCATGAGCATGAAGAACGCAGGCATTCTCGACGGCGATCTTGTTGCAGTACACCGAACACCTGAAGTGCGAAGCCGGCAAATCGTCGTGGCCAGGGTAGACGACGAGGTCACCGTTAAACGCTATCGCCAGGACGGATCCACGGTCTGGTTGTTACCGGAGAACGAGGAGTTCGAGCCGATACAGGTGGACCTGAATACACAAACCATGGTGATCGAGGGTGTCGTCGTCGGCGTCATCCGTGACCACTTATCCTTGCATTAGCCCGGATGTTGCCCATGGCCGACACGCTAGAGAAATTACTACAAAACCCGCGACTCTGGCGGGGGCGTGATCAGGCGAGTAGCTGGCAAGGGCTCCCCAGTGGTTATTCAAAACTTGATCGACATTTGCCGGGCGGTGGCTGGCCACGGCATGCGCTGACTGAAATTCTGCTCGAGCACTATGGCATGGGCGAGCTGCAGTTGTTGATGCCGGCACTGGCCCGCCTCAGTCAAGCGGAAGGCGGTGAGGCAGCAAACGATTCAGAGGCTGGTTGGAT
>JAPUKV010000187.1 GCA_027295475.1 Pseudomonadota bacterium | reverse complement strand
CTGCAGGCCCACGACATCCTTCTCCGTCAGGCATGCTGCCGCTGCAAGAGTTCCAAGTTGCCGTATGTTGTCTGAATAGTGAATTACGGCAGGATGCAGCCTGGCGTTCCTGAGAACGTGGTATTGAACGATGAACTCGATATCGCCAATGCCACCCTCGCCCTGTTTGAGATCGAATAATTCGGTATTGCTCTGGTCCAGTTGCTTCCGCATTTTTCGCCGCATCGACGTAACGTCTTCCAACAAACTCTCCTGACGTACGCGGTTCCTCAGCGTCTCGGCCCGTATTCTTTCGAATTCCCTGGCTACCTGGGCGCTGCCGGCGACGGGCCGGCTGCGCAGGAGGGCCTGGTGCTCCCAGGTCCACGCGTTCTCCTCCTGATACCGCTCGAACGCTTCGACACTCGTTACCAGAAGTCCGGACTGTCCGCTGGGACGCAGGCGGGTGTCGACTTCGTAAAGCGCACCCGTGCCGGTTTGTATCGTCAGTAAGTGCACCAGTCGGCGGACCAGACGGCCGAAGAAAACACTCGTTTCAATCGGTTTTTCACCGTTCGTCATTTGCTCGGAATCGTCCCAACGCCCTGACTCGTGGAGGAACACGAGATCGAGATCCGACCGGTACGACAATTCTATGCCGCCGAACTTGCCGTAAGCGATAACACCGAATCCGGCAACCCGGCTGGCCTTGCTATCGCCGTAACATGGCTCACCGTGCTTCTCGACGAGATCGGCATAAGCCAGTTTCAGTGCTTCTTTCAAAACCAGTTCCGCGAGGTCGGTCAGGCGGTCGCTGACTTTCATGATCTGCAGCTTGCCGCTGAAATCGGCGACCGCAACGCGAAACAGACTTGCCCGCTGAAACTGTCCGAGCGTCTCTATGAGATGCTCGCTGTCCATCTCGTCAAGACGGGCGACACGTTGATCCAGTTCCTCTGCCATTTCGCTTGCCGAAAGCGAAGCCGAAAACAGGCGCGGGTCGAGTAACTCATCCATCAACAGAGGAAGACGGCTGATCTCCTCGGCAAGATAAGCGCTGCTCTCACACAGGTTCACCAGCCTCTCCAGAGCAGCCGGATTTTCGTTCAGCAAAGCGACGTAAGCGCTGCGCCGCAATATTCGCTCGACGATATTGAGTACTCTGCCGAGCACCCGCGATGGACGAGGCTTGTCCCGTAGCTGAACCAGCAGCTTCGGCATGAGCTGTTCCAGCCGTTGACGGGCGACCTTGTCGATTTGCAGCGTCGGAGGAGCATGCTGGAAATTCACCACAGTTGCCGATAGTTCCTCCGCCTCAGCGAAGCCTTGTTGTTCCAATAGTTCCCGCCACTGGGCGGCCGTAGACGATGACATCCAGTATTCAGAAAATGTCGTTGCGGCCGTGGACTGCGATTCGGGACGTTTATTCCTGAATGCCACGTTTTCGAATTGCCTGCTGACATTGCTGCGATGCATATCGAGCTCTGCAACCAGCTTGTCCCAGTCCGGATAATTCATCGCCAGGCAAAGTCGTGCCCTGTCCGTGGGATCGATCGGAAGATCGTGTGACTGCTGGTCCCGTATGGCCTGAATGAAATTTTCGAGGCGCCGCAAAAAGGTGTAGGCATTGAGAAGCTCGGCGACCGATGATTCCGAAAGCTCGAGATTGTTGGCGAGACGGGGCAGTGCGACCTGCAACTCGGGGCTGCGCAGTCGCCTGTCGCTCCCGCCGCGAACGAGTTGCAACGATTGTGCGATGAATTCAATTTCCCTGATGCCGCCGGGGCCGAGCTTGATGTTGGATGCCAGCTCCTTCTTCTGACCCTCTGCAGCGATAAGCGCCTGCATGTCACGCAGCGATTCGAATACACCGAAATCCAGGTAGCGCCGATAAACGAACGGCTCAATCATGTTGCTCATGAGTTCTTCGGCAACTGCCTCGCTGACCAGCGGACCCGTAATCCGGGCCTTGATGTAGGCGTATCGCTCCCAGCTCCTGCCATGCTGTGGAAGGTAGGATTCCAGGGCGGCAAAACTGACTACTGGAGGGCCGCTGTCGCCGAATGGCCGGAGCCTGGTGTCGACCCTGAATACGAAGCCGTCAGCCGTCACCTCGTCAAGCAAAGCTACGATTTGCTGAGTCAGGCGAGTGAAGTATTCATGCGCGCTGAGAGGGCGCTTGCCATCAGTTTCTCCATCGTCGGTGTACAGGAAAATCAGATCAACATCGGAGGAGAAATTCAGCTCCCGACCACCAAGCTTGCCCATTGCAAGTACTACGACGGGTATCTCTGCCCGGTGCTCATTTCGCGGAATTCCAAACCGTTCCTGCATTATTCGCGTTGCATACTTCGTGCAGGCAGCGATCAAGCCGTCGGCAAGATCGGACAATGCCTGCAAAGTCTCGTTGAGACTTGCCGCCCCGCAGATATCGCGCCACAGCACATGCAAAAGCCACCGGTCGCGGAACCGTCTGAGGCGGCTCTTGACGATATCGATGTCATCCATACATCCGGATATCTCGCTCTCAAATGCGCGCAGGGCCTTTCTGTCCGGAGCCTGCAGGAATGCACCGTCGTCCCGGCAGGACAGGACCCAGGGCCATTCCCGGACGATCGTATTCGCCGCGAACTCGCTGCAGGCAACAAGCTTGGTCATCCCGGCAAGGAAGTCATCCGGGGAACTGAATCGAACGGCGCTGGCTGGATGAGACGATTCGAGCCGCTCAAGCCAAAGCGGCAGGACGTCACTGAACTCGTCGGGCAGGCTCGAGATCAGCTGCTTGAGCTTCTTGTTGGCTGGCGGCTTCATCGCGGCCAGTCTATCGGAATAGCCGCCAGATGCAGCACTCCGCCCCACTCCTTTTTAACGAGCGTGTCAGGTCTTATTCGTAATTACCCGGTCGACGACTGCGTCTCACTGGTCAGGTCTCGCAGAACGTCATCGACAGCGCTGGGTTTGCCGATAGCATAGCCCTGCGCGAAGTCGACACCGATTTTTCTGACAAGCGACATGGTCTTTTGATTTTCCACGTACTCGGCCACGGTCTTGAGTTTCATCACTTTGGCTACTTGTGTAATAGCAGTCACCATTGACTCCGAAATCCTGTTGTCAGTGATATCGCGGATAAAACTGCCGTCGATTTTCAAAGTATCGACCTGGAAATTCTTGAGATAGGCAAATGAACTCAACCCGGCGCCAAAATCATCGAGTGAGAAACTGCATCCACGCTTGCGCAATGCATCAATGAAGGCCTGAGCTTTCTTGAGGTTGGATACCGCCGCGGATTCCGTGACCTCAAAGCAGAGCGATGCAGCGGGGACACCGCTGGACTCAATTTCTTCCTCGATAAACTTGAGAATCTCGTCATCACCCAGGGACTGGCCTGACAGATTTATCGCAAAACTTGCCCCTGTCGCCTTGAGATATTCTGCGTGCTCGCCGAGTTTGGACAATGTTGTCGAAACGACCCATCGATCGATCTGCGGCATAAGCTGATAACGCTCGGCGGCAGAGAAGAAGGCCTCGGATGACACCTTCAGGCCTTTGCTGTCCTTCATTCTCAAAAGAATCTCGAAGTAACTATGATCGTCGTTATCCGTCAATGAGACGATAGCTTGCGCCTGAAGCTCGAAGCCGTCCGCGTCGAGTGCCTTTTGAATTTCCGAGACGAGATGCATGTCATCGTAGCGGCGAATGATGCTCTGGTTCTCCTGATCATAGACTTCGACACGATCACGACCGTGGTCTTTCGCAGAGTCGCAGGCAATGCGGGCAGCCGTCAGCACGTCCGCCACATCAGAGGCCTTAGCCTTAAAACTGGCAACCCCGATGCTGACTGTGACCTGCAAGGACCTGTCTCCCTGCAGATATCGAAGTTGTTCTCCTTTCTTGCGCACGGCCTTGGTCATATCGAGCGCTTGATCCACCGTACTGTGTGTCAGCAGAATGGCGAAATCATCGCCCGTGAGGCGGGTTGCCACGGCATTCTTGGACAATACGTCCTCGAGCATCTGCGCAAAGCGAATAATGACTTCGTCACCGGCTTCCCGTCCGAATGTGTTATTGACGAGCTGAAGGTTGTCCAGGTCCAAATAAATAATCTGATGTTCGTCACCACTGTCCTTGAGTGATTTCATCGATTCATGCAGTTGCGCCTCGAATCCCGAGCGGTTCATGAGGCCGGTCATCACGTCGAAAGACTGCTCAATGACGTATTCCACCTTGCGTACGATATGCGACATGAAACGCATGTGCGATTTGTCGAACAGTGTGTTGTTGACGCGCCCAAGCTGGGCCAGCACGCCCTCGACATTGCCGCCCCTGTCGATGAGCGGGCACAGCATCGCCTGGTAACCCTGGTCGGCAATATTGGTCGAACCCTCTACCGGCGGCACTTCAAACACTAGCGGCGCTCGGTGACCTTCGAGCTTCGGGAACAGCTTCTCGATAATGTACTTGTCCAGTACTTTCCTGTTTACGTGCTTCCAGCTCGAGTGTGTAGCACTGATCCGGATTCGTTTGGACGGCAAAAGCAGAACACTGTAGGCAATGCCAAGAAAGCGGCCGCTTTGGCCGATTAGCTGTGCGAGACCTGCGTGGCTGCGTGATACGCCATGGATTTTCTCATCGACTTTGTAAACGAGTTCGAGTTCATTCTCGGCGAGGTCGGCCCGGCTCACAAGCTCGTCGAGCTGTTGATTGAGACGCAGGTTCTCGCCGATGACCTGCACCGCCGGGAGCAGAATGCTTATCAACAGACTCGGATTGAACGAGGAGGACTTGCCTGCATTCCTGGAGAACACGCTTACGAGCAGGCCAAGCCCTTTATCCGTACCGCCATAGACCGGCAACACGAGCAAAGTTCGGCCGGAGGCCAGCGTGCGGCGCAGAAGACTCGAATCAGGGAGAATTCCCGCGACAACGTCGTCGGGCAATTCCGTAACGTAGTCGTCGATCTCATAATCGTCGACGCCCTCACTGCTCCAGACACAGCTCCTCGAGAGATCGTAAAAACAAAAGCGCTGTGCACGGGGCACCAGAGACTGCAGCAGTCCCTTGGCCGAGTCGATATTTCTACCCGTTATGATGTTGTGCACGTCTGCGAACATAGGCGAGTGTCGCTCTCTGGCCCGGCCGGGAAAGCCCCTGTATTCGGGAACCACCGCACAATGCCATGCAACGACGGAAATCGCTGTGACTCATGTCTCAGGTGAAACGAATTTCTCCTTCTTTTTCAGTAAATTACACGAAACAAAGCCCGGTGGCGCTGGCATTCGCGCCGACCGGGCCTGATGCTCGAGCAGCTGTTAAGCGCTTATCGATTCGAGCCAGTCGTCGTCCGACCCCTCGTTGACTCCTTCAAACAGGGGCGTACTCAGGTACCGCTCGCCGGTATCCGGCAACATCGTAAGGAAGACGGAGCCTTTTTCGGCTTTCTCGGCAACCTGAAACGCCGCTGCCAGGGTGGCGCCGGAGGAGATGCCGACGAAAATACCTTCTTCTGCCGCCAGTTGTCGCGATACGTCGATTGCCCGCTCGTCCGTCACCGGAACGAGTTCATCAAAGATCTCACGGTTCAGCACATCGGGAATGAAA
>JAPUKV010000186.1 GCA_027295475.1 Pseudomonadota bacterium | reverse complement strand
AATGAGAAACATGGCCGAATCGAAATGTACCTGATCAGCGCATGCGAACAGATTGTTCGCATCGATGGCCGGTCATTTTCTTTCCAGGAAGGAGAAACGATTCTGACCGAGCACTCGCACAAGTACACGCTTGAACAGTTTGGGAAGATCGCGAATCGGGCTGGGTTCGTGGTGGATACGGTGTGGACAGACCCGGAGGAGCTATTCAGCGTCCAGTATTGTCGGCGAGTATAGAATCGCCCGTCAGGACGGGCTCCTACGATTCTATCAGCAACTGTTTCGCCCGTCAGGACGGGCGATTATGACTGGGGACAGACCCCATTCGGGATCAGTCCCTGATTATTCCTTATTTTTCCGGGACGTACCCTTGTGGCTTCGCCGAGCCTTCGCCGAAGAAAAATTTTTCCATTTCCGTTACGAGGAACTTGCGGGCTTCGGGCTCGATCGGTGTTAGTCGGTTCTCGTTGATCAGCGTCGTCTGGTGTGCCAGCCACTGCTGCCAGGCTTCTTTGCAGACGTTGTCGTAAATGCGCTGTCCAAGTTCGCCCGGGTATGGCGCATAGTCCAGGCCCTCGCCTTCTTTTTTCAAAAGGACGCAATTAACGGTGCGTGCCATTTACCTGTTTCTCAAAGTCTGTATCAGTTTACTGACCGGGGTGGCCATGCCCCCGGGTGGTGGCGAGCCGATCTCGTACCAGATTCTGTCTTCCGTATCCCGAACTGTACTCGACTGTGCTGACAGGCGCACGGCAATCGGTTGTATGTCGAGATCATAGTGCGTGAAGCTGTGTCGCATCGTATGCCAGCGTTCGAACCCGGCGGGACGGACATTCAGTTCCCGCTCACACCACTGATTCAGGTCATTTTCGTCCGCAAGCTCGGGCAGGCTCCACAACCCGCCCCAAATCCCTTTGGCAGGGCGACGTTCCAGATAGACAGCACCGTCGATATGCGCCAGGACCATGTGTGTGTGACGAAGTGGCTTTTTCTTCGGCTCGCGACGGCCGGGATATCGTGTTACCGCGTCGCGTTCGAAAGCACCACATTCATCTATCAGCGGGCACAGCTTGCAGTTTGGGCTGCTGCGCGTGCAGACGGTCGCACCGAGATCCATGATCGCCTGCGTGTAAGCGGCAACGTCCCGTTGCGGCGTGTGTTCGTCAGCCAGCGCCCAAAGCTTTCTTGAAACGGCCGCCTTGCCCGGCCAGCCGTCGACGGCATGAAACCGTGCAAGCACGCGCTTTACGTTGCCGTCGAGTATCGGATATCGCTCGTCACAGGCCAGGGACAAAATCGCGCCGGCTGTCGATCGCCCGATGCCCGGCAATTCAATAATTTCATCAAAAAGATTTGGAAAAACGCCGCCGTGCTGGTCGCGAATCAGGCATGCCGTCCGGTGCAGGTTTCTCGCCCGTGCATAATAACCGAGCCCTGACCAGTGATGTAGAACATCGTCCCCGGTTGCGGTCGCGAGCGATGCAATGTCTGGAAAGGACCTGATGAAACGCTGGTAATAGGGAATCACGGTCGCTACCTGCGTTTGCTGCAACATGATTTCCGAGATCCAGACCCGATAGGCCGTTGGGTTCTGCTGCCAGGGAAGGTCCTTACGACCGAACTGTCGATGCCAGCAGAGCACCTGTCGTGTGAATGCAGCCATTGCTTACGGGGACGGCTCTTCGCCGCGCGCCAGAGCCTCGATTCGATTCACCGCGCGTACTGCGCCTTTCTGCAAAACCCGTTTCATGAGATACGGGCCGACGACCGGCGGCACCCAGAAACGCGGCTCCAACTCGAATTCGTAAATCAACAGCGTGCCCTCGCCTTCGCTGCTCAACCGCCATCTCTCGCGGCTGTATTCGAAGTCGCTCTCATCCGGATCCGTTATGGCGACGATATCGTGCTTCGGCGTCAGCAGCAGGTATCCGTTGCGAACAAAGTTCTTACAATAGAAAAGAATGCAGCCTTCCATGCGCGTGTAGAAACGCGGGCGGCCATCGGCGTCCGGTTCAAGGTTTCTGCTCGCGACGATTGCACTTGTGAATTTTTCGAACAGCTCGTAGTCGGTCAGCACCGCGTAAAGATCTTCCTGGCTGGCCGCGAACACGGTCTCAGAGGTCAGACGATAGCGCCCTTCTTCGAGCACGATAGAGACTGATCGAAGCTCGGCGCCAGCCACGTTGACAGGCGATATGCAGAGTGCGGTAAGAAGCAGCCCCCTGAGGAGATTTTGCCCGACCACCAACATCTGTTAGCGCCCGAACAGTTTCTTTAGTGCGTCCTCGAGCTGGTCCTCGGGATCTTTTTCTTGCTCCGGCTCCGCCTGATCGGCGTCTTCATCGGCCGTTTTGTCACTCGCCGGCTGCTCTCCCCCGCCGATAAGCTCGTCAATCAGCCGTTTCTTGAATGCTTCGCCCTGCTTTTCGACTGCGCGCTTCACCTCTGCCCTGAGCATTGCCTCGATATCGGGCCTGATACTCGGCGAGGCAAGCGGCCCCGAGATTCTTAAAGGTATGACGGCTTCGGTAAAGTCGGCAAGCTCCGTCTCATTTGTACCATCGATGAACTCCGGCTGTTCCATCACACGGGCCTGCATTGAATAGTCTACCTGTCCCTCAGCCAGGTCGACGGTGCCGTTGCCGGTCAATCGCAGGAACGGCAGTTCGGCGAGCAGGTCATCGTTGCTGAAGACGCCCTTTGTGACAATACCCGTCGCCCGGACAGTAGTGAACTCGGTGCGGGCCGGCAAGCGCGGCTCCGGCGGCGTCTCCTGCTTGAACAACGCACGTGCAGACCGCAATTGATACCACACGTCCGTGCCTTCCCAGGTCCCGTCCGCCAGTGAGAATGCCATCTTGCCGCGCAGGTCCCTGCGTATGGCAGCGAGGTTCCTGCCGCTGCCACTGAGCTTGAAGTTGCCTTCAATCGTTCCGGTAATGTTGTCCTGTTCGAACATCGACAAAGCGAGCGGCGCGAGTTGCACGCCGGAGATTCTCTCGTTGACCGATATCGATGGGGTATCGCTGGCAGCGTTTATTCTAACGTCGCCATTGTATGTGCCACCGAATAACTCCGCCGATATCGGATGCATCCGCAGCTGGCTATTTGCACTGTCGATTCCCACAACGACATTCTCAAAGGTCATTCCGGACAGGTAGGCGCGATCGATTTTCAGGCTGCCATGCGCTTTGAGCGACCTGATCAAATCGACCGGAATCTCGATATCGTCTCCTGCCGCAGCCGATGCATCACCACCGGTCGCATCCGCCGGGGCCATATAGCGGTCGAGATTGATACTGTCTGCTGCAAAATCGAATTGATACGCGCCGCGCTCGGTCAGTGGCAGACTGAGCTGACCCGTAAGTTTCGTATCGTCGAGTTCCAGCGTCATTGCTGTCAGTGTCAGTGCGGTTTCGCCGACCTCTGCTTTGGCGCTGAATGACACGCGTCCGAGCGCATCAGGGTCAGCAGTGGCTGGCGTGTCAACACCGAGTGTCTGCATCAGCGCTTTCAGTGAGAAAGGCTGGACCGCGATCGTCATTTTC
>JAPUKV010000185.1 GCA_027295475.1 Pseudomonadota bacterium | reverse complement strand
CAAAACGTCTTAACGCGTTGCTCAAGGAGTTTCGTGACAGCCACAATCACATGGCCATCGTCGTCGACGAATACGGCGGGGTCTCCGGTCTCTTGACCATCGAGGACGTGCTGGAGGAAATCGTCGGCGAAATCGACGATGAGCACGACCATGAAGAAGCGGAGTTCATCCAGAAGGACGTGGAAAAGGACGGGCATCCCGCCTACATGGTACGCGCCCTGACACGGATCGAAGCCTTTAACGACTATTTTCATTGCGAACTGACCGATGACGATTACGATACGATCGGCGGCCTTGTCATGCATAAACTGGGACGCCTGCCCCGCCGCGGTGAGCGGTTGGACTTCGACGGGTTCCATTTTCAGGTAACGAAAGCCGATCGCCGACGCATCGATACGTTGCAAGTACAGCGTGACAGAAGGGGTGCCGCGACCGGCTGATCGCGGTGCCTGATATTCGTAAACTTGATCAGGTCCAGCAGTTTTTCGACAGCAGACCACGCGTAAGTCTACTTTTCTTCTTCGTATTCGGCGTGCTGCCGACGCTGACCTTTGCACCGTTCCGCCTGTACTTCCTGATGCCGGTTTTTTTGATACCGGTCTTGTTTGCCTGCCTCAACTCGCCGCCTCGCACTGCGGCAAAACAACTATTCTGGTACGGCACGGGATTATTTCTTAGCGGGACATACTGGCTTTACATCTCGATTCACATTTTTGGACAGGCGCCTGTCTGGGTCGCAATTGTCATCATGGTTTGCCTCGTCCTTATCATGGCGGCTTACTGCTCAGCAGCCGGCTGGATGATTTCACGCCTCGTCAAAGGCGACACATGGCGATTGCTGATTATTGCACCGGCCGCATGGGTCAGCATCGAGTGGCTTCGCGGCTGGTTTCTCAGTGGGTTTCCCTGGCTTGCCGTCGGCTACAGCCAAATCGATTCGCCTTTGTCCGGCTGGGTCCCGCTTGTCGGTATTTACGGCACGTCCGTACTCACCGTTCTGAGTTCGGCCGCGCTGCTTATTGTGATAATTATGAGCGGCCGTCAGCGATGGCTAGCGGTAGGCATCGCCATATCACCGTGGATCATCGGTGCCGCACTTCAGCCTGTTCAATGGACCCAGGCAACGGACCAGTCACTGCGTACGACAATCGTGCAAGGTGGAGTTTCGCAGGATCGAAAATGGTCGCGCGAACAGTTTCAGCCAACGCTTGATCTGTACCGGAACGCAACACTGAAGCACCGTGAAAGCGATCTGGTCGTCTGGCCCGAAGTTGCCATTCCGGCGGTTCTCTATCAGGTCGAAGATTATCTTCGCGAATTGCAGTCCGACCTTCAGGTACAACCGAAAACGCTTCTTTTCGGCATCCTCGAACGGGACCCTGCATCACAGAAAGTCTATAACAGCGTTATCATGCTTGATGGCCATGATCGGCAGATGTACCGAAAACGTCACCTCGTGCCGTTTGGCGAGTACTTTCCAGTACCGGAATTCGTGCGGCGATGGATGCGTTTAATGAGTTTGCCGAGCAGCGATCTGAGCTCTGGCGACGACCAGCAACCCCTGCTCGAATCTCTAAGTGGTAACAAACTCGCCGTCGCGATCTGCTACGAAGATGCCTACGGTGCCGAGCAACTCTATGCTCTCCCCGAGGCAACCATTTTAATCAACGTCAGCAACGACGCCTGGTTCGGCGATTCCATTGCGCCGCACCAGCATCTTGAGATCGCGCGCATGCGTGCACTCGAAGCGGGCCGCTACGTTGTCAGAGCGACCAATACCGGGCTCAGCGCATTCATCGGGCCGAAAGGGGAATTACTCGATATAGCGCCGCAGTTCGAGAGTGTGACGATGACAATAGATGTCATCCCGCACACGGGCTCAACGCCGTATGTTCGAACCGGAAACTGGCCGGTTATAACGTTGCTGTGCGGAATTCTTGCCTGGTTTACCTGGCGAGAAAAAATTTCGCCAGGTATCAATAAACGCATCGTAGGAGCCCGTCCTGACGGGCGACAGCGAGGTTAGCAGGAACGACGACGCATCGTAGGAGCCCGTCCTGACGGGCGATTCTGCTGCGAAATAAGGCAGAACCAGATATCCTTCCGCCTTTTGGCGAAGCCGATATCTGCAACTGAAAGCACGAGTGAATGGACGCCAGTTACAAACCTGAGCACATCGAGCAGAACGCCCGCGAGTACTGGGAAAAAGAGCGCGTGTTCGAGGTCGATGAAAATCCGGACAAAGACAAGTTCTATTGTCTGACGATGTTTCCCTATCCCAGTGGTCAGCTGCACATGGGGCATGTTCGTGTACTGACGATCAGCGATGTCATCGCTCGATATCAACGCATGCAGGGCAAGCACGTTCTGCAGCCGATGGGTTGGGACGCATTCGGCATGCCTGCGGAAAACGCCGCGATCCAGCGCGGCGTGCCGCCGGCAAAATGGACCTACAAGAACATTGAATACATGCGGGGCCAGCTTAAGCGGCTTGGTTACGCTTATGACTGGACACGTGAAGTAACAACCTGTCGCCCGGAATACTATCGCTGGGAACAGTGGCTATTCACGAAGATGTTCGAAAAGGGCCTCGTCTACCGCAAGAATGCAGTCGTGAACTGGGATCCGGTCGATCAGACTGTACTGGCCAATGAACAGGTGATCGATGGTCGCGGCTGGCGTTCGGGCGCGCTCGTTGAGCGGCGCGAGATACCACAGTGGTTCATGAGAATCACAGCGTATGCCGATGAACTCCTGGACGAGCTCGACAACCTGGATGGCTGGCCGGATTCAGTCAAAACGATGCAGCGCAACTGGATCGGCCGATCGGAGGGAATCGAGCTGGCTTTCGATGTCAAAGGTGAAGACGAGCAACTGACGGTATTTACGACGCGGCCCGACACGTTGCTTGGCGTCACTTACATGGCTGTGGCAGCAGAGCATCCGCTCGCGCAAAAGGCAGCAGCTGGCAACCCCGACATCGGCGCATTTATCGAGGAGTGTAAACGGACGCAGGCAGCGGAAGCGATGCTCGAGACGATGGAAAAGAAGGGCATGCCGCTTGGTATCTCGGCGATACACCCGATCAGCGGCGAAGAAGTTCCGCTCTGGGTGGCCAACTTCGTATTGATGAGTTACGGAACCGGCGCCGTCATGGCCGTGCCCGGACACGACGCCCGCGACTGGGAGTTTGCCGACAAGCATGGGCTGCCGATTACGCAGGTAATAACGCCGGCCGATGGGTCTTCGGTCGATATCACAAAAGGTCCTTATCTCGAGTATGGCATCGTCATTAATTCCGGAGAATTTGATGGTCTCGATTACGATCAGGCTCTCGACGCGATCGCAACACGTTTCGAAAGTGAAGGTCGTGGCAGGCGCACGGTGAATTATCGCCTGCGCGACTGGGGTGTGTCGCGTCAGCGTTACTGGGGTGCACCGATACCGATTATCTATTGCGATGATTGCGATGCTGTGCCGGTTCCGGAGGATCAGCTGCCTGTTGTCTTGCCGGAGGATGTCGAATTTACGGGTGTCGGATCTCCACTGAAGCAAATGCCGGAGTTTTACGAGGCCGATTGTCCGAAATGCGGCAAAGCGGCGCGCCGGGAGACAGATACCTTTGACACATTTGTCGAATCGTCCTGGTATTTCTCGCGGTATGCCTGCCCGGACAACAACAATGCCATGCTCGATGAGCGCGAGCGTTATTGGATGCCTGTTAATCAATATACAGGAGGCATCGAGCACGCGATTCTTCACCTGTTGTATGCGCGCTTTTTCCAGAAGGTGATGCGTGACTTCGGATTGTCGGCTGCGGATGAGCCGTTCACCAATCTGCTTACTCAGGGTATGGTGCTCAAAGATGGCGCCAAGATGTCGAAAGCGAAGGGCAACACGGTTGATCCGCAAGAACTCATCGAGAAATATGGAGCGGACACGGTGAGGCTGTTCATGATGTCTACGGCGCCACCGGAGATGTCGCTGGAGTGGTCCGACGAAGGCGTGCAGGGTGCGTTTCGTTTTCTCAAACGCTTGTGGAACTCGATTTATGAGCACGTTTCGGCTGGCGATGCGGTAACGCTTGAACCGAAGTCGCTTGATGGCGAACAGCGCGCACTCCGGCGGAAGACACACCAGACGATCCAAAAGGTGAATGATGATATTGGCCGTCGTTATAAGTTCAACACCGCAATTGCGGCGGCGATGGAACTGCTGAATGCGATCAAGCGTTTCGATGATTCGTCCGACGCGGGACGTTCTGTGGTTCAGGAGGCGCTCGATGCCATTGTGCTGGTGCTGTCGCCTGTCATACCCCACGTCTGCCACGAACTCTGGCATGCGCTCGGTCACGAATCAGCGCCGGTGAACGAGGGCTGGCCGGTTTTTGACGAATCTGCGCTTGCCCAGGACACGATTGAGATCGTCGTGCAGGTCAATGGCAAATTGCGCGGCCGGATCCTGGTGGCCGTAGATGCAGATTCCGACTCGATTTCCGCGCAGGCGCTTGCCGACGAAAACGTCAAGCGCTTTGTTGCCGACAAAACGGTTCGCAAGACGATTGTCGTACCGGGCCGCCTGGTGAATGTCGTTGTCTAGGCGATCCACAGTAACTGTGCCTGGTCTGCTCCTGGTCGCATACGGATTGGCCGCATGCGGATTGGCCGCATGCGGATTTCAGCTACGCGCTGCGCCGGATATTCCGGCTGAGATGTCACGCACCTACATATCGGCAGACGACAAATTCAGTCTGTTTTACAGAACACTCCGGAGCGAATTAAAAAACGCCGGCGTGCAGCTCGTCGATTCGCCTGCAAGAGCGTCCGCAGTTTTCTCAATACTGGCTGACAAAACTGATCAACGGGTCTTGTCCGTTTCAGCGCGAAACGTGCCGCGCGAATTCGAGGTTTTTTACACGATCTTTTATTCCGTGGAGAGTGGCAACAGCACGATTATGCCGCCGCAATCTCTGACGCGAACCAGGGATTACACATACGATGAAACGCTTGTACTCGGCAAAGCCAGAGAAGAAGAACTGCTTCGGGAAGCTATCGTCGACGATCTGGTTGAAGTCATCCTGAAGCAGCTATCCTCACTCTAGTGGTCCAACAA
>JAPUKV010000184.1 GCA_027295475.1 Pseudomonadota bacterium | reverse complement strand
TGCTCAGGTCCAGACTACATTTGACTCGCAACTTACCGACCTAGAAGGAAAAACACGTGTTTTTCGGCAAAAAATCTTTACCGCTGTTGGGCCTCGATATTACGACATCGTCGGTCAAGCTGATTGAGCTCTCCCAGAGTGGAAAGCGCTTTCGAGTCGAGTCCTACGCTGCGGAGCCTACACCACCGAGCTCGGTCAGCGAAAAAGCAATTGTTGACGCTAAAGCCGTTGGTGAAGCGATTCGCCGCGCCGTCAAGCGGGCCGGCGCAAAAGCAACCGATGTGGCTGTAGCGATAAGCGGTGACGCTGCCATTACCAAGGTCATTCAAATGCCCTCGAGCTTCTCCGAAAGAGACCTCGAAGGTCAGGTCGAAATTCAGGCCGACCAGTACATTCCGTTCCCGATGGAGGAAGTCAGTTTCGACTACGAAGTGGTCGGACCGAATGAGAAGGATCCGGAGCTCATGGATGTGCTGCTTGTCGCGACGCGTACCGACAATGTCGATCAGCGTCAGGCGGCCGTCAACGCAGCCGGTCTGAATGTTCATGTTGTCGACGTTGAAGCCTTCGCGCTCGAGAACGCCTGTGCCCTGTTAAGCCACCAGATTCCCGAGAACGGAATGGGACAGTCGGTTGCTGTTGTCGATATCGGCGCCAGCAGCACGACCTTCAGCGTGCTTTCAGATCTCAAAGTGATTTACACGCGTGACTTCAACTTCGGTGGGCAACAGCTTACTGAGGAAATCATGCGTACCTACGGCCTGTCGATGGAAGATGCGGGTCGCGCGAAGAAACAGGGCGGACTGCCGAGCAACTATCAGCCTGAAGTGCTCGAGCCGTTCATCGATGACATGACCCAGCAGGTCAGTCGTTCGCTGCAATTCTACCTGGCATCAGGTGGCGGTCGCGAGCAGCCGGACATGATTCTTGTGTGCGGCGGCTGCGCCAATATTCCTGGTATCTCGGACGTTATTTCAAGCCGGGTCGGCATCCCGACCGAGATCGGCGATCCACTCGGTCAGATGAAAATTTCATCCAAAGCCAAATCACAGGGCGTGCACAAAGATGCAACAGCGTTGCTGACTGCGTGCGGTCTTGCACTGAGGAGCTTCGACTAGTATGCCACGCATTAATCTACTCCCCTGGCGCGAGGAAGAACGCAAAAAGCGGCAACGTGATTTCGGTGTCGCGATGGCTGGCGGGGTTGTCACCGCAATTGCTTGCATACTTGCAGTGCTGTTCATCTATTCACAGATGATCGACAATCAGGATGACCGCAATCAACGGTTGAATGACGAAATTGCCGAGCTTCAGAAGAGCATTGAAGAGATCGATGGTCTCGAACGGCAAAAAGAACGCCTGCTGGCCCGTATGGAAATTATCGAACAGCTGCAAAAGAGCCGTCCGGAGATCGTACATTTATTCGACGAGATCGCCCGGCAACTTCCCGAAGGTGTTTATCTTACCGGCATGACACAGAGGGGATCGCGAATTGAGCTTCGCGGAGTCGCCCAATCGAGCACGCGCGTATCGGCTCTGATGCGCCAGGTCGACGCATCCGCATGGATGATGGACCCTGAGGTTGATCGTGTCGAAACAACGTCAAAAGGCGCTTCGCGGCAAGCTGAGTTCATTGTCTATGTCAAGCAGGAGCATGCGAAAGATGCTTCGGAGGACCTGAGATGAACATCGTTGAAGAATTACAGAGCCTGGACATCAACGACGTTGGTCGCTGGCCATTTTTGTTTCGCGCCGCACTGATCGTTCTCGTATTTTCAGTCGTAATGGGCCTTGGCATTTACTGGACCATCGTCAAAGACAAGGCACCCCAGTTGAGCCGAGCACAAGAGGACGAACAGAATCTACGTGTTACGTTCGAGAACAAACAGCGCAAGGCAGCCAATTACGATGCCTATAAAAGGCAGCTGTCTCAGATCGAGCAGTCGTTCGGAACGATGTTGCGGCAACTGCCCGGTGAAACGGAGATTCCAAGCCTGATCGTCGATATTTCGCAAACCGGCCTCGCGGCAGGTTTGCAGGAAAAGCTATTCCAGCCGCAGGCAGAAATTCCAAAGGATTTTTACGCCGAGAAACCGATCAAGATCCGGCTTTCGGGCGGTTATCATGAAATGGCAAACTTCGTCAGCGGTATCGCATCCCTGCCCCGTATCGTGACATTGCATGACATCAGCATTACGCCCGAAGCTCAGGACAGTTTTGATCGCCTGAGTCTTGAAGTAACGGCGAAAACATACCGCTATCTCGACGAGGAGGCAGAGAAATAATGAATGCTCTTCATTCGATTCGTAATGGCCTGATATTGGTGCTGATCGCGGCGGGATTGATCGCCTGCTCCGGTGACAATGACGATCTGGACGAGTACATCACCGAGGTGAAATTGCGCGCGGGTGGCCGCATTGATCCCCTTCCGGAAATCACGCCTTACGAAATATTTTCCTACGCCGCGGACGACGAAGGCGTGCGTTCACCTTTCGTACCTGACACACCACAAGCAGCAGCCACGGGTTCTGGTCGTGGACCGCGCCCGGATACGGACCGGAGCCCTGAATTTCTCGAGGGATTCCCGCTCGATACGCTGCGTATGGTTGGCACGCTGTATATCGGGGAATCGATGTACGGCCTTATACAAACAAGTGATGGCTTAATTCACCGCGTCATACCTGGCAACTTCATGGGCCAGAATGACGGACGAATTATTGAGATTACAGAATCAGAAATCGACATGGTTGAAATTATCTCTGACGGAATCGGCGGTTACATAGAAAGGGATGCCGCCATAGCTCTTTCAAACTGATGCCTGAACGGAACTGGGAGT
>JAPUKV010000183.1 GCA_027295475.1 Pseudomonadota bacterium | reverse complement strand
AGCGGCTCGTAATCGTGCAACCCGAGGGAGCGCCCTACGATCAGATCGGTCTCCGGCAATTTTTCAACAGGCAAGGTCATAACGCAACGAGTATGTCTTTGTGATTGCTCAGGTCATTATAGATGTTATCGAGCTGTTCCTGGCTTTTTGCGTCGATCGTAACGGTAACCGACAGAAAATTTCCGTTCCTGCTTGCCGACGTCTGTATAGCGTCCGCTGCAACCTTTCCAACGTGACGTTCGACCAGGCCAATGGCAGTGTCACCGAACGCCGCGTCAGCCCGCCCCATCATCTTGATCGGAAAACTGCATGGAAACTGAAGCAGTTTGTCTGGTTCTGATTCGGTCATTTACTCGAACCAGAGTGAGACTCCGTCTCGCGTTCGTTGCCAGAACGAACCGCTCGGGTTTGGCTCAAGGGCTCGCAAAGGCTCGTTGACGAGACTGTCGCCATTAAGGCTGACATGCAGTTCGGCCAGCGGCTGGCCATGTGCGACAGGCGCCATTAAAACGGCGGGTATGTTGAGGACAGAATCCACGTCATCAAATGAGCCGCGCGGAATCGTTATGTACAGATCCTCCATCAGACCCAATTCCGTAAATTCTTTTTCGGATTTCCAGATCCTGGCCTGGGTCACGGTCTCACCGGCGCGGTACAGTAAACGTGTTTCAAAAAAACGAAAGCCGTAATTGATGAGTGCCTGACTTCCATCGACACGGGCTTTGGCGCTGGCGGTACCCAGCACGACGGAGATTACTCGCATGCCGTCCCGGCTGGCTGACGAAACGAGGCAGTAGCCGGCAGCGTCAGTACGGCCGGTCTTCATGCCATCGACACGGTCATCGCGCCACAACAAATTGTTTCGGTTGGGTTGTTTGATGTCGTTGTATTCGAATTCCTTGACCGAGTACCACTTATAATATTCCGGGAACTCCGAAATAATCGTCTTCGCAAGTGTTCCAAGATCCTGCGCCGTTGAATAGTGGTCCTTATCTGGCAGTCCGGTCGCGTTTTTGAAATTGGTCGCAGTCATCCCGAGCTGGAGCGCATACTGATTCATCATTTCGGCGAAGACTAACTCCGTGCCGGCGACATGTTCCGCGAGAGCGTCGCTGGCATCGTTGCCGGACTGGACGATCATGCCGAGCAAGAGGTCCTGGACCGAAACCCGGGAACCCACTTCGATAAACATCCGCGAGCCCTGGGTTCGCCATGCCTTTTCGCTAACGGTGACCTCGTCTTCGAGGCCTATCTGCTCGTCTGCCAATGCGCGGAAAATCGCATACGCGGTCATCAACTTGGTCAAACTGGCAGGTGCCAGCCGCTTGTCGGGCTCAAGCGAGGCCAATTCCGCACCCGTATTGCCGTCGATCAGCAAAAAGCTCTTGGCGCCAACGATTGGCGGGGCCGGTACCGGCATCCTGTTTGCCGCGCTGACGACGGCAGACGCCACCAGCAAGATCAGGGAGATGAGGAGCGATCGGGTTCGAAGAGGCATAAGCGGGGGCTGCTCAGGTTCAAGGGCGCGTATTGTAGCGCCTGCCGGCAAAAATATCGTATGCGCCTATTCCGTGACCAGGTGTGTGTCCGATATGCCGACGTTCTGCAGCCGTTCGACGATGGAATCATATTGAACCACGTCGGCGATAGGACCGATTCTGACACGATACAGGGAAGGTGAGGTGCTGCGGTCCTCATACACGAATGCCCTGTCTAGCCCTATGTCGCGTAACATTGAGAATCGGCGGCGCGCGTTTTCAGGCTCGCCAAAGGCGCCGACCTGCAGGAATATGGTTTCCGCCGGTCCCGCGGCCGTCTTTTCGGCGATAGCCACTTCGGCCGGCAGCGCCGGCGGTTGGTCGAAACTGATCGCAGTCACTTCAACGAGGCTGGTGCCGGCAGTAATCATGTCGAGCTTCATCGCCGCGGCGTACGAAAGATCGATCAGGCGGTTGTCAATAAAGGGACCGCGATCGTTCACGCGCACTACAACGCTCTTGCCGTTGCGTAGGTTGCGGACCTTCACATAACTGGGCAGTGGCAGCGACTTGTGCGCCGCCGTCATCGCATACATGTTGTACTTTTCCTGGTTTGAGGTCGGTTGACCATGAAACTTTTTGCCGTACCAGGATGCGACCCCGCGTTCACGATAGCCGTAGTTCGTGTCGAGGACTTCGTAGGTGTCGCCGTAAACTTTGTAATACGGTCCATTTCCGTGACGACTGCGCGGCTCGTCGCGCGGAATCGCATCACTCGGAAGATTCACCGGGACATTCGAGCCACTTGGTGACGGCCCGCTGTCGTACACGGGCTGCGAGCTGCAAGCCGACAAAATAGAAATAATAGCGATGAGATGCAGGGGTTTGAAACGCTCAGGTCTTGCCACGGTCTACCTCAATCGCAATTTCCTGTCCAAGCTGGTGGACCGCCAGTGCATACATAACGCTGCGGTTGTAGCGCGTAATCACAAAGAAATTATGAAAACCAACCCAATACTCCTCGCCATCGTCGCCGATCAATGTCAGCAGCTGGCTTTGCTGATCTCCCGCCAGATCTGTAGCAAACAAAACGCCCTGGTGACTGAGCGAAGTCACCGTTTCTTGCGGTTTCAACGTGTTCTCGGGCGGGTCTCCCTGCCATTGGTTGCTCAGGCTGGCTTGTACGACGACCTGGTTGTTCGATCTCCAGCCATGGCGCACGAAGTAGTTCGCGACGCTGCCGATGACGTCGGCCCAGTTTGTCCAGATGTCGCGCTTGCCATCGGCACTTGAATCGACTGCATACGCACGATAACTCGACGGCATGAATTGTGGCCTGCCCATCGCGCCGGCATAGGACCCGGTTGCATCGATTGCCTCCATTTCCTCTTCGCGGACCAGTAACAGAAACTGTTCAAGCTCGTTGCGAAAGAATTTGGAGCGCGGTGGATACTCGAAAGCGAGTGTAACGAGTGCATCCAGAACGCGATAATCGCCGGTGATGCGCCCGAAATAGGTCTCTACACCGATGATACCCACCAGGATCTCGACGTCGACGCCGGTTTCTTTGCTGATCCGGTCCAGGGCCTCGCTATGTTCGCGCCAGAAAGCGGCGCCGGCCTTGACGCGTGCGTCAGTCAGGAAAATATCCCGGTACTCGTGCCATTCCTTGGTGCGTTCCGCGGGCCTGGCGATTGC
>JAPUKV010000182.1 GCA_027295475.1 Pseudomonadota bacterium | reverse complement strand
TCAGTATCTTATCGGTAACACTGACTTCTCGTTGATCGCCGGGCCTGACGAAACCGACTGCTGCCACAATGCAGTCATTTACCAAAAAGATACCGACCCTTACACATCGATTCCTTATGATTTTGACCATGCCGGAATCGTCGATGCGCCATACGCCGAACCCAATCCGAAGTTCAAGATTAGCAGCGTTAAAAAGCGCGTGTACCGTGGTCGTTGCGCCAATAATTCGCATCTCGATTCGACGTTGCAGCAATTCCTCGCCGAGCGCGAAGACATCACGCAGTTGATCGAAGGGCTGGAGGGATTTGACGCCAGATCGATCAAGACGGTGCTGGCATACGTCGACGGCTTCTACAAGAATATATCCGACCCGAAATCAATCCAGAAAAAGTTCATCAAGAAGTGCTCGTAGCCTGGACCGGGCAGCCTGCTGCGGAGCCCGACCTAATCCACGGAGCCCTGGGTCAACCAGTCCGCAATGATTTGTGACACCCGCGGATGTATGTAGTATCCGGCGGAGCTGTGAGGATTTGATTTTCCATAGCGAACCGTCAAATTGTAAATCTGATAGTCCCGGATGCTGCTGACCAGTTTTTCCTTCATCATTGTCTTGAAATCATCCGCCAACGTATTGTCGTGGCAAGCATAATCATCTTCTGCGGAGAGGTTGTGCCATGACAAGACGATTCGTGGATATCGTTTAGCCGCTTTTTCCTTTGCGCCGAGCAATTTTTTGCGAACGGCAGAATCACCGAGTGGGGCGCCAAGGGTCAGCCAGACGTCAAGCTTCCGCTCCGCATACTGCGCCGACATTTCCGGGTCGTGTGACAATTCCCAGATGACGTCGTAGGCAACGATGCAGCCCGTGCCGTGCGAAATCAGCATGACCTGTTCGCCCCTGTCCATTGCCGCACACAAGGTCGTTCTGACTCGCTGTCGTACCTGCGCACCGTAATCACTCTTGGAATTCCAGTACGCACCGAGATCTTTGGCAACTTTGGCGATCAGCGGACTTGCTAATCCGACCGCACCCAACACAGGCGCAGCGATGTCCGCAGCAAATTCGCCGATTGCAGATTTGCCGGGAAGTTTGTCGTAACGCTGGATGCCGAATTTTTTTCTCTTGTCGATTTGCCGCAGCATATGCAATGCGTTGCGCCGATCGCCAATATCAAGTCGCTCGTCGTAGTGCCCGCCCTGTTCGATTAGAAAGGCGTTTGTGAGGTCGCCGTAATAGGCGAGCTCCTTGTTCAGGCTACGATAGTCATCAAGCAGCTCCGGATAATCTCTCTCCACACCGGCCGCCAGCGCTGTATCAACCAGATCCAGCAAATCCTTGCCCGACGGCTTGAAATCGCGGCCATGGACGATGACAAGACTGCGACCGGATGTTCCGCTTTTGTAGGTGTGACTACTCATCTTTGTTGATCCGTGGTTTATTATGACCCGGCGTATAGACGCTGAGTCTTGCTTTCTTTTTTCCACCCTCATCGGCGATCAGCAATCTACCGTCCCGGGTTATCTCGATCCCCTCTGCCTGCCGGTGACGGTCCGCTAACGGCAGAATTATAGCGTTAATCAGCTCGCCATTCGGCTTCATTTCAATAATCGCGCGTTGCCGCGACGCGATCACATATAAATTTGCCGTTCCCGGATCGACCGCGATACCAGAGGGATTGATGTGCTTCTGGTCCAGCTTAGCCACGATATCGTCCTCAGGAATCGTGATTTCGCGTTCGCGGAGAACCTTGCCGGTCGACGGCGACCAGACGAAGACAGATAATTTACCGCCTTTGCCCTGCACCTTGCTTTTCTTGCAGGCTAAAAGCAGTGTGTCCGATTGCCTGTCCTGTGCGAGCCCTTCAATCTCACAGAGCTTGCCCAGGCCGGTCTTGTAGGACTTGTACTGCATTCTGTCGCCGTCATTGCCTTCCGCGGTCGCATATATCCGGCCCTTACTGGTCACGAGATAGAACACATCGTTCAGAATGGCGATTCCCTCGAAGTCACCGTGTACCGTCGGGTTTCCCAGACTGAACGCCTTGACGATTTCGCCTTGCTGGTAGTCAAGCTCGTAGACAATCGCCTTTTCGTCAGTGACTGTGAATAAACGATCATCCGGCGTCAGCGCCAGGCCGGAAATTTCTTTGAGTTTCTTGGGCAACTTCCATTGTTGCAACGATTCCGAATCGAGGGGAAATCCGCTCAACCCCTGGCCGCTCACCGAATCGGACGCCCGCGAACAAGCCGTCATCAAGCTCAGAAAAATTATTGCAAAGAAACGTGCGAGCTCTACCCTTCGAGAAACCACTAAGTCTGCATCCCGGCAGCCTGTCCGCGTAAACTTCGCGTAGCGAAAAGGTGGGAGAGCGATTGCCCGGCCTGGGTCCTAATAATCATCCTCAGCGCGGTCTCGCCGGGTCAACATGGAGAAGAATGTGCCGGACAGTGTTTTTCCATATTCCAGCTTCCAGATGATCATGTTTGAGTAAACGAATGCCATCGAAATGACCATCGCAACGCCCAACGCACCGATCCCGGAACCGAGACCGATGCTGATCGCCGCAAATATGTACATCGCCTGCGATGGCTGGTCGAGTGTAAACCGGAATCGCACCGCCGCCACGATACCGGCGAGACTGAACGCAAGAGCAAGGCTGTTCATGACGATCATCGATATGCCGGTTACCACGATCGGCATAATGATGATCGTCTGCACGAAAGACTGACTGACTTCCTTGCTGCGGCTCGTGATGAAATACACCCACGATACGGGAATGATCAGTATCCCTGCGCCCAGGCTGGCGAATGCCAGTCTGAATGCTGCAGCGGGCGCGAGGATTGTTTCCTCGGCACTTGAATAGATGGGTTCGAATCCGCCGTTGCCGACATCGACGAGCGCGCCAATGCCGCCGATCGGAAAGAAGTCCTGGATTGCCGGAAATTTCCTGAGGAGGAACACCATCAGCCCCGCCCAGAACGCGTAGTACAGCGTAATCACCGTCATCGGTATCAGGAAACTAGCTGCTTTTCTCATCACTCCACCCCAAGTGAGTACGTGTCTTGTCGAGTTCAACCCGAAGATACCCCTGTGCCGCCAATATCGCCACATTCCCTGGAGAAATGTCTGGTGTTAGGCTATGCACCGCAAAATCGGCGACAGGACACTTATGACCCAATCAGTGCAACTACTCGGTATCAGCAACGCCATTGTTGACGTGCTCGCGCATGTCGACGAAAATTTCCTCAAGTTGATTGGCGCACCTCTTGGGTCAATGACCTTGATAGACGAGGCGCGCGCGCATGAGATTTACGACATGATGGGCCCCGCCACGGAAATGTCAGGCGGCTCAGTTGCGAACACCATCGCGGGGTTTGCGATTCTGGGCGGGTCGGCATCCTATATCGGCCGTGTCCGGAACGATCAGCTCGGAGAAATTTTCGTTCATGACATGCGCTCGCTAGGTGTCGACGTCAGGACTTTGCCTGTCGCGGACGGCGCGCCGACAGCACGAAGCCATATCCTGATCGACCCTGACGGCCAGCGAACGATGCAGACGTATCTCGGCGCCTGCACCGAACTCGGTGTTTCCGATGTAACTGAGGAAACAGTCGGCACTCCAAAGGTCATCCTGCTCGAGGGCTACGTCTGGGACATACCGGAAGGCCCGGCTTTGGCTGCGGAAGCGATACGGATCGCAAAACAAAACGGCTCGGCGGTCGCACTGTCTTTATCTGATTCATATTGTGTCGAGCGACATCGTGATGCATTCGCGAAAGTCGTCCGGGACGACGTCGACATGGTTTTTGCCGATGACGACGAGGTAATGGCGCTCTACGAAGTAGACAAATTCGAGGACGTATTATCGGCGATCGACGGATCGGACAAGCTCTTTGTCATGACGCGTTCCGAAAAAGGCTCCGTAATCGTCGCAGGCGATACGAAAATCGTCCAGGAAGCAAACGCCATCGAACAGTTGATTGACACCACTGGCGCGGGCGATGCCTACGCAGCGGCTTTTCTCTACGGCTGGGCAAACGACAAATCACTCGATGAATGCGCACGACTCGGCACGCACGTTGCAACGAGTGTTATTCAACAGCTTGGTGCTCGCATTGAAACGAATGTCCTCGAGTCTTACCAGTAGGCTCCGCCTGCTTGCGATTTGCTCGTGGCTGCTGGTTGCCACGACAGTCCACGGCGCCGAAGATCAAATTATTCTCGCGAACGCCGAGCGCATGGAGCAGCGGATTCAGACTCTGTCCGGATTCGGCGCCAATCCGCAGGGCGGCGTCAGCCGCGTCGCTTTCAGCAAAGCCGATATTGAAGGCCGCGAGTACATCAAGGATTTGATGGAAGAGGCCGGCCTCGAAGTGCGGCTCGATACTGCCGGCAATATCATCGGCAAACGGGAAGGAAGCGACCCGGACCTGCCGGTCATCATGTTCGGCTCGCATATTGACTCCGTGCCCGGCGGTGGCAATTACGACGGCGATGTCGGGGTCATTGGCGCCATCGAAGTCGCCCAGTTGCTGCACGAAAACGGCGTAAAGACGCGACACCCTTTGGAGGTTGTCAGCTTTACCGATGAGGAAGGCGGCCTGATCGGCAGCCGGGCCATGACGACAGGCCTCAGCCCGAGCGCGCTCAGTGTCGTCAGCCACAGCGGCATGACCATTGCTGAAGGCATTCGAGTCGTTGGTGGTGACCCGGGCCGATTGGATCTTGCCCTGCGCAGTCCCGATGAATTTGCCGCTTTCATCGAGCTGCATATCGAACAAGGCGCCTTCCTGCACGAGGAAGGCATCGACATCGGCGTGGTCGAGGGAATTGTCGGTATTCGCTGGTGGGATGTAGTGATCGAGGGTATCGCCAACCACGCCGGCACGACGCCGATGAACAGGCGTCAGGATGCAATGCTGTCGGCGGCCGAGCTGACGCTCGCGGTAAACAGAGTCGCCACTTCCCTGGAAGGTCGCCAGGTTGCCACCGTCGGCAGAATTCGCGCCGAACCAGGCGCGCCGAATGTCATACCGGGTCGCGTGGTTATGAGCCTGGAGATCCGGGACCTTGATGCGGGCAAAATGCAGCAGGTCTTCGAGGCAATCATGATCGAGGCAGACAGCATTGCAGAGGCGCGGCAGACGCCGATAAGATTCGAGGAACTTGACGTCGCTTCCCCGCCGGCGCCCACCGACTTGCGCATGCGCAAGATAATCGCGCAATCGGCCGAGGACCTGGGGCTGTCTTATAAATTCATGCCGAGCGGCGCCGGTCATGATGCCCAGGACATGACTCACGTCGCTCCGACCGGCATGATCTTCGTGCCCAGCGTCGGCGGCATCAGCCACTCACCAAAGGAATTCACATCGTCTGAAGACATGGCGAACGGAGCCGCTGTCCTGCTCAGGACGGTGCTCGCCATAGACAGCGGCGCACTTTAAGCTAAAGCCGGTCGGATGCCCGGTTATCCATAACTGGGACACCCATGATCTTCGACGAATCTGTTCGAATACGGCAGAAACGAGCATCGCAACGCAATACGACAGCAACTTTAATAGACGTGTCTCACACGGATATGTTGACGATGACCATTGCCCGATCGCAACAGATTAGTCTCGAACATACGCGCTACTACCACTGCATCTCCCGCTGCGTGCGGCGTGCCTTCCTCTGCGGTCAGGATCATTATTCCGGTAAGGACTTCGGGCATCGCCGCCAGTGGCTGGAAAATCGCTTAAGTCTGCTTGCCGGGGTATTCGCCATCGACTTGCTCGCCTACGCCATCATGAGCAACCACTACCACGTGGTGCTCAAGGTCAATATCGATCAGGCGAATGCGTGGTCGGATGAGGAGGTCGTAGAACGCTGGGGTCAGCTGTTTCGTGTACCGGATGCGGTGGATGATGTGGCACTGATCGATGAGTGGCGACTACGCCTGTACAGCATTAGCTGGTTCATGCGGTGTCTGAACGAACCCCTGGCCCGTTGGGCAAATAAGGAGGATGACTGCTCCGGTCGCTTCTGGGAAGGACGCTATAAGCTTCAGGCACTACTTGATGACACCGCCTTGTTGCGTTGCATGGCCTATGTGGACTTGAACCCTATCCGGGCCGGCATCGCCAAGACACCGGAGAGCTCACCGCACACCTCAGTGTATGCCCGGATCCATCGCCAAGACGATCATTTGGCTCCTCTGAACGCCTCGCCTGAACTCAGCAACCCGATCCCCATCTCCCGCGACGAGTACCTGCGGCTCATCGACTGGAGCGGTCGCGCCCTAACTTCTGACAAACGACACACTATCCCGGATGCCATACCACCCATATTTGAGCGTCTGGACTTTAAGCAGAAGCATTGGCTCGCTGACATGCGTCACTACGGCCGCTGGTATTACCGGGCGGTCGGTTCTTTGCAGACGATGGAGCGCTACTGCCAGCACCTCGGGCAGCAATGGCTCAAGGGCGCCAAGATAGACCAAACGGTCGCTACCAAAGCCTAACCAAACCCCAGCCACTAATCGATTTCACGCTTGGTTGCGCCAGCCAACTTACTGGCGATCAACAACGAATCCACCGATCCGTCAAGAGTAGCGATCAGGTCCTGATTGAGCCCAAATCGTCTTGCCACACCAGCCCACGTTTGTCCGGGTGCCGCAGGATTGTATCTTCTGCTCCGTGAATTGTGGGTGTCCCTGTTCTTCCTGCTCTTCCACTTGGTGATTCGTGGGTGTCCCAATTCATGATGCAACTTCATAACATGAAGTTAATCCCTTCCTTCTTCCTGAATGATGCTTGACACGGGGTTATTCCAGGCAGGATACTTCGTAAAAGGAAGCTCAATAGATCGTGAACCTTCACTTCGACGAAATGATCAGCTCCCCCGCCCGCCTCGCTATCCTGGCCGCCCTCGTGCCGGGCCCACCGGTTCGTTTCAAGGAGATGAAGGACGCAACCGGACTGGCGGATGGAAATCTCCACGTCCAGACACACAAACTGGCCGACGCGGGTTATCTCCGAATCCGCAAGGCCCTGCAGGGTCGGCGTTCGGTGACCGAGTTTCGTCTCACCGAACTCGGGCTCGAGCGCTTCCAACTTCATGTTCGAAAGTTGCAGGAGGTCCTGGACGTGGGAGCAGCTGTGACCCGACCGGCACTACCCGCCGAGCGACCTGACGATTCGGCGGTCTGGTCGTGAGTACTCCCCCGAAGAGAATCGCGCTCGGCGCCGACCACGGCGGCTTCGAGCTGAAGGCCGCTCTGGCAGCTCATTTGCGCGAGGCCGGGCACCAGGTCGAGGACCTCGGTACTTCATCC
>JAPUKV010000181.1 GCA_027295475.1 Pseudomonadota bacterium | reverse complement strand
TGATCGACAAAATCGACGATGCTCGACAGCTTGGCGACGATGTCGTCGAATTCACCCTCGTCCAGTCGCAAACTCGCGAGTGTAGCGATGTGTTGAACCTGTTCTCTGCTTAGTGACACGATCTGATACCGGTATGCGACCGCCCGACAGGGTACCGGGCAGCATGAAGGGCGGCTATGGTACACACCGCCTTGTGCAATGTCCTGCGCATTGTTAGATTACGAAGATTATTTGAATCGCGGGATTCTACACCCACATGTTAAAGAACATTCTAGGTTATTTCTCGAATGATTTGTCGATCGACCTTGGAACGGCGAACACCTTAATCTACTCCCGCGGTCACGGAATCGTCCTTGACGAACCCTCGGTCGTCGCTATTCGGGAAGACAGTGCTCGCGGTGGCCGCGTTGTCGAGGCAGTCGGTACGGAAGCAAAGAATATGCTCGGCCGAACGCCCGGCAATATCACGGCCATCCGCCCTCTCAAAGACGGCGTCATCGCTGATTTCACCGTAACGGAAAAGATGCTGCAGCACTTCATCCGCAAGGCACACGGCACGCGTTATTTCCGGCCGAGCCCCCGGGTACTGATTGCTGTGCCGTATGGTTCAACGCAGGTAGAGCGCAGAGCCATTCGTGAGTCCGCGGAAGGTGCAGGCGCCCGCAGGGTACACCTCATTCCGGAACCGATGGCGGCCGCGATCGGTGCCGGCCTGCCTGTGCACGAAGCCCGCGGTTCCATGGTACTCGATGTCGGTGGCGGCACATCGGAAGTCGCTGTTATTTCATTGAACGGCATCGTTTATGCAGCATCCGTCAGAATTGGCGGGGACCGCTTCGACGAAGCCATTACGAATTATGTGCGGCGCAATTACGGCATCCTGATCGGTGAAGCCACGGCGGAGCGCATCAAACACGAAATCGGTTCCGCATTTCCGGGGCAGGAAGTCAGGGAGATCTCGGTGAAAGGCCGCAACCTGTCGGAAGGCGTGCCCCGCAGCTTCACGCTGAACAGCAACGAGATACTGGAGGCGCTGCAGGAGCCCTTGCAGGGCATCATCGGCGTGGTCAAGGAAGCGCTGGAGCAAACACCGCCCGAGCTTGGCGCCGACGTCGCAGACCGCGGCATTGTGCTGACAGGCGGAGGTGCCCTGCTCAGGGATATCGACAAATTGCTCATGGAGGAGACCGGGCTGCCGGTTGTCATCGCCGATGATCCACTGACCTGCGTTGCCCGCGGCGGTGGTCGTGTCATTGAACTTATTGACGAGCATGGCCCCGCCTTATTCGGACTGGAATAAGGTCACAGCAGCAAATGGTGCTAAAGCGGTATCATTCCGCTAATGCTCACCGCAAGAACAGATAATCAACACCGATCACAGAAAACGCCGGCCCTGGGCCTGCGCTTGCTGCTGTTTGCCGGCCTCAGCATTCTGATTCTGGTTATCGACCACCGTGAAAATTACCTCGCCGCCGTGCACAGAGCCATCGACGTCACGGTCTATCCGCTGCGTGTCGCTGTCGACGCACCAGTCACCATGTGGCGCCGGCTTGGCGAGACCGGCGCGGACCGCAATCAACTCCGCCTGGAGAACAGCCGGCTCAAGGCCGAACGCCTGCTAACCCACGCCCGGTTGCAAAGATACTCGGCGCTCGAGGCTGAAAACGCGCGCCTGCGCGCAATGCTGGAGGCACGGACCAGAGTCAGAGAAGAGGTCCGCGTCGCCGGCATCATGTCGGTCAGCGCCAATCCGTTTCGCCACGATCTTGTCATCGACAAGGGACGAAATGATGGTGTTTATGACGGCCAGGCGATGGTTGATGCCGAGGGCGTGGTCGGCCAGGTCATAGAAACCGGCCTGTTTTCGGCACAGGCAGTGCTGATCAGCGATCCCGATCATGCGCTGCCGGTCGAGATCAACCGAAACGGTCTGCGTACGATTGCTGTTGGCACCGGCGAATTCGACCGGCTGGACCTGCCCTTCCTGCCCAATAATGCCGATGTTCGCCAGGGAGACCTGCTCGTCACCTCGGGACTCGGCGGTGCCTTCCCGGCGGGCTATCCCGTTGCGATCATAGATAATGTGACCCGGGTTCCACAGGAACCGTTCGCGGCCGTATCCGCAAGACCTGCCGCCAAGCTGAACCAGATCCGGGAAATCATGCTGATCTGGTCAATCGCGGGCGAAGACGATCCGGAGACTCCCGAATGACTCGGGATCGGGCATCACGGCGCTTACCCGTAATCGCCTGTATTATCGCGGCGCTGATGCTGGCAATCGCGCCAATGCCCGATTGGGCCAGCCCGTTTCGCCCTGATTGGGTGGCGCTGACACTAATATACTGGGCGATGATGTTGCCGCGCACTTATAGCATCGGCACAGCCTGGATCGTGGGGATCGTCCTGGACGTCGCTCAAGGCACTTTACTCGGTCAACATGCCATTGCGCTCTGTTTCGTGGCCTACATTGCGGTCAAATTTCATTTGCAGTTTCGGGTGTTCCCTACTTCGCAGATGTCAGCGACCGTGTTCGCGATTCTCGCGTTTTACCAGTTCATTCTTTTCTGGGTCAACGGTGTCGCCGGAGTAAATGCCCCTGCTGTGACGTACTGGGGGCCTGTTATCACGGGCGCATTGATCTGGCCGCTGCTGGCACTGGTTTTCGGCGGTGTGCGTTACCGGGTGAGGTCATGAGGCTGCTCCCACCAATCAAGGACCATCACTCCGAAAGACGCTTGTTTGTCGGGCGCGTCATACTTTCCACGATCATCGGCTTCCTGCTGTGCGGCAGTGTCGTTGCGCGCCTCGTCCAATTGCAGATTTTCGATCACGAACTCTTCGCCGAGAAAGCGCAGGGTAACCGCATCCGCATCGAAGCCATACCGCCGACGCGCGGCCTGATTTTCGATCGCAAGGGGCGGGTTCTCGCCGAAAACCTGCCGGCCTATCAGCTCGAGTTGATTCCGGAACAGGTAACGGATCTCGACGACACGCTGAACCGTCTTGCGGCAATCAAGCTAATCGACAAGGAAGAAATTCCACGAATCCGGTCGCTCAGTCTGAGTGGGCCGCGCTTTAAGCCGGTCACGTTGCGATTCCGGCTTTCCGAGGCCGAGATCTCAAACTTCGCCATCCAGCGCCCACGGTTTCCAGGCGTAGATTTTCAGCCCAGGCTGGTGCGCCACTACCCGTATGGGGAAAGCGTGGCGCATGCCCTTGGCTATGTCGGCGCCGTAGACACGACAGACCTGGCAAGACTTGATCCGGGCGCTTACGTCGGCACCGCTCACACCGGCAAGACAGGCATAGAAATCAGCTTTGAGTCGGACCTGCACGGCAATCCCGGCTACCGCCAGATCGTGACCAACGCGCGCGGCAGGCAGGTTCCGCCGGACTTCCGGGAACTCTCTGTTTCGCTGCCGGAAAGAGAGTCTGCCCTGCCAGGCGCAAATCTCTATCTGAGCCTGGACCTCGATCTCCAGATTCTCGCAACAGAACTTTTGCGCGGCCGTCGTGGAGCCATCGTCGCGATTAACCCGGAGAACGGCGAGATACTCGCTCTTGTCAGTGCGCCGGCATTCGATCCGAATATTTTCGCAACGGGCATGAGCACGGACGAATTCAGTGCGTTGCAAGCCGACCCCGGGCAACCGTTGTTCAACCGGGCTGTTCAGGGAACTTATCCGCCCGGTTCAACGATCAAACCGATGCTGTCGCTCGCGGCGCTTGAGACAGGCGCCACCAATCTGACCCACCGAAATTTCTGCAGGGGGTTTTATACGCTGCCCCGAAGCACGCACCGATACCGGGACTGGAAACCCGAAGGTCATGGCGATATGGACCTGCATGATGCGATCACGCAGTCCTGCGACGTCTATTTTTACTCGATCAGTACCGCCATCGGAATTGATCGGATGCATTACTATCTGCATCAATTCGGACTCGGGGATTACACGGGCATCGATATGCTGGGCGAGCACCAGGGGCTGGTGCCATCACGTGAGTGGAAACGGCATGCTTTCAGCGAACGGGCAGACCAGGTCTGGTTCCCAGGGGAAACGGTCATCGCTTCGATCGGTCAGGGTTACATGCTCGCGACGCCTTTGCAGCTGGCGAACGCGGCGGCGACATTGGCAACCAGGGGCAAGCGCTTCGAGCCACGCATTGTTGCTGCAATAGAAGACCCGCTTACCGGCACGAGAATAATCATTGCACCCAAGCAAACGCCGGACGTCGAAATCGAGAACGAGATTTATTGGGAAAGCGTGATTGCCGCGATGCACGATGTCATGCAAAGCGACAAGGGCACAGCCCGGGCCGCCGGCCGTGACGCGGCGTACGAGATGGCCGGAAAGAGCGGGACCGCGCAGGTGTTCTCGGTGGCGCAGGAGGAAAGCTACGAAGAGGAAGAACTCGAAGAGCACCTCAAAGATCACGCCCTGTTTATTGCATTTGCGCCACTTGGAAATCCGAAGATTGCGGTCGCGGTGGTTGTCGAGAACGGCGGTAGCGGCAGCGGCGTCGCTGCGCCTATGGCACGCGCAATCATGGACCGCTACCTCGGGGTAAATCCCAATGCGCTTTAGTGACACGGAGCAGCTGCTCGAACGCAAAGCGGCGCCACTGGGTAACGCGGCGAGGATCATGCGGCGTTTGAACGTCGACGGGAAGTTGCTCGGCGGCCTGCTGCTCATATGCGGTTTGGGACTGGTGGTTCTCTATAGCGCCGTCGGCGAAGACATGGATCTGTTGTTGCAGCAGTGCGTCAGGCTAAGTGTCGCAATCGCTGGTATGTTCGTTGTCGCCCAGGTGCCTCCCGACGTACTGCGGCGCTGGACGCCGTGGGGTTATGGTGCCGGGCTCGTCCTGCTGATTCTCGTGCTCACGTTTGGCGAAGTTGGCCAGGGGGCACAACGCTGGCTCGATCTGGGCATTCGATTCCAGCCCTCGGAAATCATGAAGCTGGCCGTGCCGATGATGGCTGCCTGGTACCTGCACGACAGGCAGCTTCCGCCCAGGATCGGCCACATGCTGATCATCGCGGTGCTGGTGATCGCGCCGACCGCGCTGATCGCCATGCAACCAGACCTTGGAACAGCGTTGCTGATCGCGACCGCTGGATTTCTCGTGCTGGTGCTCGCGGGCATGTCACTTTGGCTGATGGCCTTCCTTGGCCTGATGTCGGTGCCGGGCGCGATGGTCCTGTGGAATTACTTCATGCAGGACTACCAGAAGCAGCGCGTATTGACTCTCCTGAATCCCGACAGCGATCCGCTGGGCGCCGGTTACAACATCATCCAGTCAAAAATAGCCATCGGCTCCGGCGGCTTGTTCGGCAAGGGCTGGACGAACGGCAGCCAGGCACAGCTCGAGTTTCTTCCGGAACGTCAGACGGACTTCATATTTGCAGTCATGGGCGAGGAACTGGGCCTGCTGGGTGTCTTGAGTCTCCTGGGCCTTTATCTTTTCGTTGTCGGCAGAGGGCTATATATCGCCATTCAGGCCCCGGATACCTATGCGCGGCTGCTCGCCGGCAGCATAAGTCTGACTTTTCTTGTCTATGTTCTTGTAAATACGGCTATGGTCACAGGAATTGTTCCGGTAGTCGGCATACCCTTACCGCTGGTTAGCTTTGGAGGCACTTCGATGGTGACCCTTATGGTTGGATTCGGTATTCTGATGTCGATCCACACTCACCGGAAGTTGCTGCCACACTGATGAAATTCGCCAAGGGCATTCGGCACACTGGACTTCTGATTCTGCTTATTTGCAGCGGACAGACCGCCCTCGCCATCGATATCGAAAGATCGGATGTTCAGCAGTTCATCGATTCGATGGTGTCAAAGCACGAATACGATCGTACGACTCTGAACAGAGTATTGCGGCAAGCCAGGACGCAGGAATCGATTCTCGAAGCGATAAGCAAACCCGCCGAGAAGACCAAGTCCTGGCGAGAGTATCGCGCCATATTTCTGACGGAAAAGCGCATCGGGGCAGGCGCGGACTTCTGGCGCGAGCACGAGTTGGAACTCAAGAGAATCAGCGAGGCAACTGGTGTTCCCTGCGAAATTCTGGTCGCCATCATCGGTGTCGAAACCTATTTCGGCCGTATTACCGGCAATTATCGTGTGCTCGATGCACTGACGACACTGGCGTTCGATTACCCGCCCAGGGCCACTTTCTTCCGACGGGAACTCGAGGAGTTTCTCCTGCTCGTGCGCGAGGAGAATATAGAAGCGTCCGAGGCAACGGGATCGTATGCCGGCGCAATGGGCGCGCCCCAGTTCATGCCTAGCAGCTTCCGTGCCTATGCCGTCGATAGCAGCGCCGACGGAAAAAGGAATATCTGGACCGACTGGTCGGACGCCATCGGCAGTGTTGCGAATTATTTTGTTGCGCACGGCTGGCAACAGAGCGGCGAAGTGGTGACCCGGGCCACTCTGAGCACTAGCTGGCAGGGCAAACTACCGGAAAATACTTTGAAACCCGCCGAGACCGTCAGCTCGCTGAGCCGTCAGGGTGTCATGTTCGCGACCGACCTGCCGAACGATCATAAAAGCCAGTTATTGACGCTTGAGGGAGCCGACGGTGACGAGCATTGGGTCGGCTTTCATAACTTCTTCGTTATTACACGATATAACCGCAGCATCATGTACGCCCTGGCCGTACATCAGCTCGGCCAGGAAATCGCGATCGAGGTCGGCCGCCATGAGACCTGAGCGATATCTGCTCATTTGGTCGCTTGCTCTGGTTTTGCTATTGGCTGGTTGTGCCGGCAAGTCCCCAAAGGATGGTCCTCCTCGCAGCGGCTCAGTAATGCCACGCGACCTGCCCGACGATCCGGTGCCGCGCAAGGAGCCAAAGAGCCGTTATGGCAATGGACCCTACTATGAAGCGCTTGGAAAACGCTATGCAGTGATGGACTCCAGTTATGGTTATCAGGAGCGTGGTGTCGCTTCCTGGTACGGTAATAAATTCCATGGACGCCAGACGTCGAGTCATGAGCGGTATGACATGTACGCGATGACTGCAGCACACAAAGCGCTGCCATTACCAACGTATGTCCGCGTCAGAAACCTTCGGAACGACAAGAGCGTAATAGTTCGGGTCAATGACCGCGGTCCGTTTGTCGCTAACCGGATTATCGACCTCTCCTATTCGGCGGCGCTGCGCCTGGACATGATCAGGCAAGGCACGAGCCTCGTTGAAGTAACAGCGATCAGCTTCGATGCACCGCCGGACCCGCCGCCTGTCGCTCGGGCGCCGACCGAAGTGAAACCACCCGCCAAAACGAAAGCGATCGTGCCAGAGAAAACCGAAGCCGATATCTATGTGCAGGTCGGCGCATTCGGCGATGCGGAGAACGCACGCCGCCGCTTCGCCCTCCTGAGGAGCGGTGGCGTCGGCAATGCTTTCGTTCTGGAGGATTACAGTCAATCGCCGGCCCTTTACCGGGTGAGAATCGGACCGATTGCCGACGTCATTCAATATGACTCGCTCGTGGCGCGACTTCAGAACCTTGGCATCTCCGAGACGCATCTGGTTACTGAATAACAGGGGTGTGCGGCCGACCGATGGCGATCTTTTCTTGCCACAGGCGTTACAATACGCACGCCTATATCAATGGTGTGCAGGACTTATGCGTCTTAAATCCCCTTTCCTCCTGATTTCCCTCGTGTTATTGCTTGTGCCCTCGATGGCCCAGGGCGCTGTCGAGATGCGCCCGATTCCGTCGCCACCGATCATTGGCGCCAAAAGCTATTTCGTCATCGATGGCAACACCGGACACGAGCTGAGCTCACTCGAGCCCGACAAGCGCCTGGCGCCGGCCAGTCTGACCAAGCTCATGACGGCTTATGCGATTTTTACGGCGTTGGCTGAGAAACAGATCGCTCTCGACGACCAGGTAACGGTCAGCGAAAAGGCCTGGCGTACTCCCGGCTCGCGAACGTTTATCGAGGTTGGGACACGGGTCACGGTGCAAGACCTGTTGCTCGGCATGATTGTGCAGTCAGGAAATGACGCGAGTGTTGCATTGGCCGAACATGTAGCCGGCACCGAGTCCGTGTTCGCCGAAGTGATGAATCAGTACGCGGCGAAGCTTGGTATGCATTCCAGTCATTTCGAAAACGTGACCGGCCTTCCCGGTGAGCAGCATTATTCGACCGCGAGAGATCTTGCGACGCTGGCGCGCGCCATTATCAACCGGTTTCCTGAGTACTATCGTTGGTATTCGGTGAAGGAATTCGAATACAACAAAATTTCGCAGAGTAATCGCAATGCATTGCTTTGGCGTGATTCCACTGTTGATGGTATGAAAACGGGTCACACCGATGATGCCGGCTACTGTCTTATTGCGTCTGCGAAGCGAGACGGCATGCGCATCATCTCCGTCGTGCTGGGAACCGCGAGCGCGAAGGCGCGTGTCAATGGCAGCCAGGCGCTGATCAATTACGGTTTCCGTTTTTTCGAGACCAAGTTGCTGTATAGAGCGGGTGAACCCGTTACCAATGCGCGAATCTGGAAAGCCGCGAATGAATTTACGCCGCTTGGACTCCCCGAAGACCTGTACATCACCGTGCCGCGCGGCAGTTACGACGCCGTCGAGTCAGTACTCAACATTCCGGCTATTCTCGTAGGCCCGATCGCAGAGGGCCAGCCACTTGCCGAACTAAGGGTGAGCCTCAACGGCACCGACCTGGTGAACGAGCCTTTGCGAGCACTCAACGACAATCCCAGTGGAACGTTCTGGCAACGCACCCGCGACGGCGTAAAACTCTGGTTTGAGTAAGCGGAAATTGCGCCCCTCCCCGGGGCCGGGCATGTGACCGATGACTGTACCAAAGGAACAAAAGCTGCTCGATTTCCCGTGCGATTTTCCGATCAAGATGATGGGCCGGGAGCAGCCGGAATTTCGCGATGCGGCGGTAGCGCTGATCGAGCGGCATGCGGGAAAAATTCGCAGTGATGCGATTCGCACGGCGCTGAGCCGTAACGGCAATTTTCTTTCGATTACGGTTACGATAAAAGCACAGAATCAGCAACAACTGGACGACATTTACAGCGATCTGTCTGAACACGAAGAAATTCTGGTCGCACTGTGACGGTACCTTCCAGGATTCAGCATGCAGGTCGCGAAAGAGCGGTCGAGATACGTTCGCTTGGGCGGCGGGAATACGAACCGCTGTGGCGTTCGATGCAGGCGTTCACGAATTCACGCGGCGATGAGACACCCGACGAAATCTGGTTTACCGAGCACCCACCGGTTTTCACCCTCGGCCTGAATGCAAGCCGTGAGCATGTGCTCGCACCAGGAGATATCCCGGTAATCCAGATCGATCGCGGCGGCCAGGTGACCTATCACGGGCCCGGTCAGCTCATGGTCTATCCGCTTATCGATCTGAGACGGGCCGGACTGGGCGTCCGGGACCTCGTCACCGCACTCGAGCAGTCCATTATCGATCTGGCGGCCCAATACAACATCGTGGCGGCAAGCAGAGCGGATGCGCCCGGCGTATACGTCCAGGCCAAAAAAATCGGCAGTGTCGGTCTGCGTGTACGGCGAAACGCCAGCTACCACGGTATGGCACTGAACGTCGATATGGACCTCGAGCCCTTTACACGCATCAATCCCTGTGGCTTCGAAGATCTCGAGGTCACAGACCTGGCAGAGCTTGGTGTGACAAAAGACTTGTCAGAGGTAGCAAGAGACCTCGAGCCGTACCTTTTAAGGCACCTCGGATTCTGAATCGCAGGAAGTTGCTCGATTTGCCCAGCTACCCGGTTCGCCCTGGGCCCCATTTTTTGGGGTCGTTCGTTAAATTAAATTTCTATCGAGAGGTGATTGATTCATGTTTTTGCGCCGTTTGCACGCCTTAATGCCTCCCGTTTGAACTCGCCGCTGTAGCGTTTCCTTCGGCTCATGTCACACCTCCCGGGCGTATTATCGCCCTAAATCAAGGTGTCCACGAAACCCGAGTAAGACCAACCGACCCCTAGCGGACGTTTAGATCGCTATCGCATAAAATTTATCGAGCAAGAAATTGGAGGGATTCTCATGGGTACAGACAAAGTTAATCACGGGCTCACATTGGCAGCCAACGTTGGTGTACTAGGTGGGCTGATATTAGTTGCATTTCAGATAAATCAAAATACCCAGATTGCGAAGGCGCAGATGACTAACGATTATTATCTGGCGGACATGCAACTTGAGTTGGTAATGATGGGGGACAATCCGGCTAGATCATGGACAAAAGCAGTTTACTCGCCTAATGACCTGACAAACGAGGATGCAGCGGTTGTTGATCGCTATTTCAACTATGGAATGGTGCAGATTGAGCGGC
>JAPUKV010000180.1 GCA_027295475.1 Pseudomonadota bacterium | reverse complement strand
CTATGGACGGCGAAAAGCACTGGCAGTTCTGGATCGACCGCGGCGGGACTTTTACCGATATCGTCGCTTTGCGGCCAGACGGGGAACTCGAGACTGCCAAATTGCTGTCGGAGAACCCCGAGCAGTATGATGATGCGGCCGCCGAGGGAGTACGTCAGGCGATAGGCCGCTGGTCCTCGGGCGGGGGCAGCAAGGCACCAATTTATGCCGTCAAAATGGGCACAACGGTCGCGACCAACGCACTGCTTGAGCGCCAGGGAATGGACACAGCTTTGGTCGTTACGCAGGGATTCGGTGACAGCCTGGCGATCGGTTATCAGAACAGACCTGACATCTTTGCCTTGAATATTGTCAAGCCCGCGCCGCTCCATAGCCGAGTGATTGAAGCGCAGGAACGACTCAGCGCAGAAGGTGATGTACTTACACCGCTGGACGAAGCCGAAGTTACAAGAGCGCTTGAGCAATGCCTTACGGATGGTATTTCATCGGTCGCGATCTGTCTGGTGCATGGTTACCGATACCCGGCACACGAAGAACGCATCGCCGAGATTGCGAAAGACCTTGGATTTCAGCAGATTTCCGCCTCGCACGATGTAGAGCCGCTGATTAAGTTCGTCAGTCGTGCCGAAACGACACTTGCCGACGCCTATCTGACTCCTGTCCTGAATAATTATATCGGTAGCTTGAGAGGCGCTCTGGCCAAAGTCGAAGTTCCGCACCGCATTTTGTTCATGCAAAGCAACGGTGGGCTCGCTCTTGCCGAGAACTTCCGCGGCAAAGACAGCATCCTGTCCGGACCTGCTGCCGGTGTTGTCGGAATGGTGGAAACCGCGACGGCGGCAGGACTTGAAAAGCTGATTGGCTTTGATATGGGCGGCACATCGACCGATGTGTCTGCCTACAGCGGCGAATACGAACGGAGTAACGATTCGGAAGTCGCCGGTGTGCGCCTACGCGCGCCGATGATGCGAATTCATACGATTGCCGCGGGCGGTGGTTCACACCTTCGTTATTCGGATGCGCGCTATCAGGTCGGGCCAGACTCAGCCGGCGCAAATCCGGGCCCGGTTTGCTACCGGCGTGGCGGGCCGTTGACTGTTACCGACGCGAATGTGTTGCTCGGCCGAATTCCGGTCGAGTATTTTCCAAGCGTTTTTGGCCCGGCCGCGGACATGCCGCTGGACAAGGAAGCGGTTCTATCGAAGTTTGATGAATTGGCGCTGGAGATTTCCAGGGACAGCGGTGTCAATGCAAGTCCGGAGTCCATCGCTACCGGTTTCCTGACGATCACTGTCGAGAACATGGCGAACGCGATTCGCAAGATCACGATAGAGCGTGGGGAGGACGTTCGCGATTTCACACTTTGCTGCTTCGGCGGCGCGGCTGGCCAGCATGCCTGTCAGGTTGCTGACGTTCTGGGTATCAGGACGATCTGGCTGCACCCGCTGGCCGGTGTGCTCTCCGCCTACGGAATGGGACTGTCCAACATCCGCGTTGAACAGCAGCAATCGATAGACCTTGAATTTTCTGCCGAACACCTCGAGCAACTTCAGGTGCCGATCGCGCAGCTATTCAATCTCTGTGATGAAATGCTGGCGGAACAACAAGTCCCCGGGAACAACCGTCAGTTCGAAACGCGGGTAGGCCTGCGCGTGGCTGGTTCTGACACGATTCTGAATGTGGCGCCTTCAGGTTTCGACGAGATGGAGGATGCATTCAGACAGGGCTATCGCAGCCGTTTCGGTGCCGACGTCGGTTCCGGCAAGCTGATCATCGCAACGATTCGTGTCGAGGCTACCGGCTACGAGCAGCTGTTTCGCGATCCGGTAATCGATGCCGGGGCTGATCCATCGCCCGATGGTGCCGCGAACGTGTGGATCGGCAACGGCTGGCAGGAGTTACCGATATTCAAGCGAAGCACTCTCGGGTCCGGTACCGAAATCGATGGTCCCGCCATCGTTGCGGAAGACAACAGCACGACCGTCATCGATGCCGGCTGGTTCGGTCGGGTGAATCAATGGGGACACCTCATACTGGAGAAACAAGAGCAGGCTGAAGCTGTATCCGATGATGTTGGCGAGGACACCGGGCCGGATCCGGTCAGGCTCGAGGTGTTCAACAATCTCTTCATGCACATTGCCGAGCAAATGGGCACCGTGCTGCAGAATACGGCTATCTCGGTGAACATTCGCGAGCGCCTGGATTTTTCCTGCGCGTTATTTGATGCGGAGGGCCGGCTGGTATCGAACGCGCCGCACATGCCTGTGCATCTGGGCTCAATGGGCGAAAGCGTACGGAGCGTTATTGACGCCAGGGGTAACGATCTCTTGCCGGGCGACTCGATACTGCTCAATTCGCCGTACGCGGGCGGCACCCATCTTCCCGATCTCACTGTTGTAACGCCCTACTTCGCCGATTCAGACCAGCCTTTGTTTTTTTTCGCGTCGCGTGCGCACCATGCAGACATCGGCGGCATCACGCCAGGATCAATGCCTGCGGAAAGCAGGCATATCGATGACGAGGGTGTACTGATTGACGATTTTGTACTCGTTCGTGGCGGCAAGTTTCGCATGACGACGGTACGCGAACTTCTGCTGGACGCAAAATATCCGGCTCGTGATCCCGACAAGAATGTTGCTGATATGCGGGCGCAGCTCGCGGCCAACCAACAGGGCATCCGTCAACTCGAGAAAACGATAGAGCGCTATGGACTTACAACGGTGCAGCGATACCTGCGTTTCGTCCGCGATAATGCGGCGACCAGCGTCAGGCGACTCCTGGGTTCGCTCCAAGACGGTCGCTTCGGCTATGAACTCGACTCCGGTGAGTACATAAAAGTAACCGTTACGGTCGATCACAAGAATCGCGAAGCGACCGTCGATTTCACGGGCACATCCTTGCAGTCGGACAACAATTTCAATGCGCCGAAAGCCGTTGCCAGGGCGGCTGTCCTTTACGTCTTCCGCAGCCTGATCGCGGAGGACATTCCGATGAACGAGGGATGTCTCGAACCACTAAACATCGTAATCCCCGATGGCAGCCTGCTGAGCCCGGTCTATCCGGCGGCCGTTGTTGCCGGCAACGTCGAGACATCGCAGTGTGTTACAGACGCCTTGTTTGGCGCACTTAATGCCCTCGCCGCATCACAAGGCACGATGAATAACCTGAGCTTTGGCAACGATGACTTTCAGTATTACGAAACAATCGCGGGAGGGGCCGGTGCGGGACCGGGTTTTGACGGCGCAGACGCGGTTCAGACGCACATGACGAATTCACGCTTGACCGACCCCGAGGTTCTCGAGCAGACGTTTCCGGTGGTTCTCGAATCATTTTCGATTCGGAGGAATTCGGGCGGTCCGGGAGAGTGGCATGGTGGCGATGGCACGATCAGAAAAATCCGCTTTCTCGAACCGGTAGAGGCATCGATTCTATCGAATCATCGCCGCATCGCACCGTTTGGCCTGGAAGGCGGTCAGCCGGGCAAGACCGGCCATAACTATGTCGAATATGCATCAAGAGAATGTGCAGAGCTTGGCGCAACAGTCACCGTCAAGCTCGGCCAAGGCAGCAGCCTGATTATTGAAACACCGGGCGGTGGTGGATTCGGGAAACCGCGGTAAGGAAATCGCCCGTCTAATGTCGTCAGACTTCGAACGGATTAAGTCAATAAATGTCATTCAGCACGCTGCTAATCACATTGGTGGGCGGACAGGATAGTTCAGCCAAACGGCGTGACTGATGATTTCCAGCGGAAATCGACGTCCATGAAACAGTGGTTTCGTGTCTTCCATGGCCCCAGTCTGTCGGACCTGGAGTTAACCTAACTTGACACTACCAGTGGCCACCAGCAGGGTGGCAGCATCAGAGTTGATGGAGCCTATAGCGCATGTTGAAGGAATCGTTTTACAGACCTCTCGGTCGCACGGGCCTTAAAGTTTCGCCGATCTGCTTGGGCACAGACAACTTCGCCAACCCGACTCCGGAAGATGAGTCTGTCAAAATTATCAACTGTGCCATTGACAATGGTATCAATCTGATCGACACCTCCAACAGTTATGCCGCCGGCGAATGCGAAAAAATAATTGGTCGAGCCCTCAAAGCCAATCATCGACGTGATGATGTGATTCTGGCAACCAAGGTGCATTACCCGGTTGGCAACAGGGGTATCAACGACCGTGGCAACTCTCGAAAACATATCATTAAAGCTTGTGAAGGTTCTCTTCAGCGCCTGCAAACCGACTACATCGACATCTACCAGACCCATCGAGTCTGCATCGAAACAGATTTGGAAGAAACACTGGGCGCGCTTACTGATCTTCAACGGCAAGGGAAAATCAGATACTGCGGCTCAACCACGTCTCCCTCTTGGAAGATAGTGCAATCGGCGTTGCTGGCTGAGTTCAAAAACCTCACTCGTATGGTTTCTGAGCAATTGCCCTACAATCTCCTTGACAGAAGAGTGGAAAATGAAATACTTCCTGCCTGTGAGTGGGCCGGACTGGCCGTTCTTGTTTGGTCGCCTCTGGCCATGGGCATACTTGCCGGACGATACAATAACGACGACCCCGAAAGTTTTAACACAGCCCGATTTCAACGTGGTGGTATCTACGCTGAACGTATCACTCCTAAAGCGGTAGATGCTGGAAAACGATTTGTGCAACTCGCGAAACAGTTTGATATTCTCGCCGCCCACCTCGCTGTGTTGTGGGTCAAAGACCAACCCCATGTAACAGCCCCTCTCGCCGGCCCAAGAACCCTGGACCAACTTAAAGACCTTCTACCCGTAATGGAAATGAGTTTGAGCGATGAAATTCGACAGGCCTGCGACGAACTCGTCCCGCCAGGAAGCGCTGTGGCCGACTTTCTCAACTCGGCCCCCTGGTCAAAACAGAAACTGATCTAGTAGATCATTTTGTCTAGAGAATTCCTTTGGATGGGGAGTTTACGATCTCAGCCATGAGATTTTCGTCGTCGTATCTTGCCAAGCTCAGTTGGTTCGCGAAGGCGGGCAAATCGCCATCAGCCATCCAGGCTGCGCAAATTGCGCCCGCGGCACAGGCCGCCATGCTGCCATAGCCAGATAAAGCACTGGCGATAAACACTCCGTCGACGCCGAGTGGACCAAGAAGCGGCCAGTTTTCGCGCGTCATCGTGTAGTAGCCACCGTAATGCGTCCAACGGCTTGGAAATGACTCGGAGTATCTTTTCAGACACGGATTGAGTGCTGCAGCGGCCCGCAGAATGATTTCGGGAAATTGTGGATGAAAGTGCGGATCGTTTGCCAATTCCTGTTGTGGCTCGCTGGCTTCTCTATTGAACGCCCAACCAAGCTTGATCCAGGTTCCATTGTCGCCGCCGTCCGGACGACAATGTGTTCCGCCGCGGATTGGCCTGAGCAGCCATGCCATGTCCGGGTCATCGGCAAGCAATTCCCGTTCTTCAGCGGTCCAGTCCAGTTCCTGATCGTCCAGATCGAGTGAGAACGGTAGCTGCCTGGGTATTGCGCCGTACTGATCGTCAAACGCCAACTTCTGCTGAAACACGTTCGCGATCGGCAGATCGACGCCAATCATTGCCGCTATTTCTTTCGCGAAGGGCCCTGCAGCGTTGACGATCATCTCGGCATTGACTCGCTCGATGCCATCGGATCCCTCGACTTCAAGCACAAATCTCTGGTTCTGTTTAATGCCTTTGACCTGAACGCTCAGGCGTTTGCCGCCAGCCTCCTTGATGCGTTCCAACATGTATTGGCCCATTTGTTGACCACTGATGTCGCCTCCCCTGCGAATATGAAGCACATTGGCTATGTCGGGGCTGAATGTGGGGAACGTTTGTCGAATCAGATCCTGGTTTGCCAAGACATCAACACCGTCGGGCGCTTCCGTCCAGTTCGCGGAACGAGTCGGCGGATAGGATTTTGGTGATGGCCCGCGATGAATGCGAATCAGGTCAGATTCTGTTCCCCCGTAACCTGCATGCAATTCGGCGATTAAATCGTCGATATCTGTCCGACGCGTCGCCAACGCGTAACCGCGTCGTGTCATATGCAGGACGTTTGATGATTCAAGCGCGATACGCTGCATAAGATCGATGCTGTAGTTCGTGAAGTCGACCATGGTCGGATGTGGCCACCAATTGCGATAGTTGTCACCCGACTGTGCGCTTGTATAGGTCATAGGCTGCCTGCTATCGACTAGGAGCACGGATCTCTTTTGATATTCAGTACACAAATAGTAGGCAGTAGCGATGCCGGCAAAACCCGCACCGATCACTGCGATTTCCACGTCGCGACTGGTATTCAATGGCCGTCTCTATTCACTGTCAAACGAAATTATGCTGCGTCTGTTGGTTAGATGTGCGTAATCTATCCGTACCGAATTGATTTTCAAGTGGCAGGTGATATACACCGGGACAGCGTGAACGCGAGCGGGAATCGTTCGGACTTGCGAACTTCTGTATTGCGTAGTTGAACATGCGGCAGACCGTGGGCCTTAGCCGACGCTGGCGAAGTCCATGGCGAGTCGTGCGCGAATCGATGCGCTATCGAACAAAATGGTCGGGGTGGCCGGATTTGAACCGGCGGCCCCTGCCTCGCGAACGCATGACACTCATTTGTTATCAAGAATTTATGAGAATAACACGAATGAGAACAATCACATGCGGTGTCTTTGGATATCGCTCGATCACATTGAATCACGCCGGATATGATTCGCACTGTGGCAGGATTGTGGCAACGGCGAATGGACGATCGGCTGAGGACAAGCCTGGAGTGACAAAATTGCCGGGAGCAATTTTGGACAGCGGCGAAGCCGCTGGCCCGTAGGGCGAAGCGCAGGATGCGCGGAGCAAACCCATAGCAATAGCTATGGGTTGAGTGAAGGCCAAGCTCAGGCGTTCGACAACCAGCCAGGGCCGCGATAGGCGGACGGCGGTGTTCAACGTGCAATCAGCAATCAACAATCAACATCTCGATACCTCAAAACATCGTGAACGATCAATCGCTTTCAATCAGCCGGCTGCCGCCTTGATGAAATATGCAGGTTAACGTTATGCGCACTCGGCCATCGCTGGTGCGAATGCAGTCGTTGCCACACGACACCCCGAAGCGGTTTGATGCACCGTTAGTGACACTGGCTCGTCGGCACCGAGTGGATGAAATGCCAGCAGCACGGTGATGCCGCGATCTGGCGTTAGCGACTGCGACTGCAGACCAGCATCGCATTGAACAAGAAAATGATCATCAAGGAATGCACCGGCGTCCGCCAGGTAACACATGTAGGCATGCACCTGTGCTTGAATTCTCTCCGTAACCCGTGT
>JAPUKV010000018.1 GCA_027295475.1 Pseudomonadota bacterium | reverse complement strand
GCCAGCGCCAGTTCGTAGCCACCGCCTGCCGCCGTTCCGTTCAGGGCGGCCATGTACGTTTGCCCGGAGCGGTAGCTTGCGTCTTCAATCGAATTCCGTGTCTCGTTGGTAAATTTGCAGAAGTTGACTTTGTGGGAGTGGCTCGAGATGCCCAGCATGCGGATATTGGCCCCGGCGCAGAACATGCCGTCGATTCCGGATGTGATGACCACGGTCCGGACTTCCGGATGCTCGAAGCGCAGGCGCTGCACAGCATCGTACAGCTCGATATCGACGCCGACATCGTAGGAATTCAGCTTGAGCTCATAGCCGCCTGCCGCGGGACTGTCCTCATCGACGGCCATGATGAGCCTGGCTACCGGCCCATCAATGCCTATGGACCAGTGCCGGTAGTCTTCCGGCGCAGTGCGAAAATCCAGTTTTGCCACCGGCTTTGCGGCAGTTTCAGAGATTGCGTGCATTATAGTGCAGATTCATGCTATTGTCGGCGGAGAACATGCATAATAGTATACCTGGTGTTCCCGGGGAGCAAGGCTCCGCCCGGCAAATTTTTGATTGAGAAACAAGATGTCTGCCCATCCTGAAGCCAGCGAAATCGAGTCCGAACGCCTGTTGGGCGTACTGGGTGACCGCGTGCGCACATTGAGAGCGCATCGTGGCATGACACGCAAGGTGCTGGCCCGGGATTCGGGCGTCTCAGAACGATATCTGGCGCAACTTGAACAGGGGCAGGGCAATATTTCGGTCGTCCTGCTTGCCCGCGTTGCGGCGGCATTACGCACGGAAACGAGCGAGCTGCTGCAAACGCGTGAGCGGCGAACCGCCGAGGAAGTATTGATTGCCGATCTGCTGCGGGATTTGAGCCCCGATAATCACAAGGAATTCCTGCAGATGTTATCAGAGCATTTCCTGGTTCCCGTAGAGTCGCGGCGGCGAATTGCACTGGTCGGTCTGAGGGGCGCGGGGAAAACCAGTCAGGGCGAATTACTGGCGCAGCACCTCGACATCCCGTTCGTGCGTCTCGGTAGCGAAATCGAACTGCTCGCAGGCATGAGCACACCGGAAATTTTTTCACTCTCGGGCGAGACCGGTTACCGGCGACTGGAAGAGAAAGCATTGATGCAGACTTTAAGGCGATACGACCGATGTGTTATCGAAACCGGTGGCAGCATCGTAACGGATCCCAAAATGCTGAACACGCTGCTGACAACATGCTTTGTCGTCTGGCTGCATGCCCGCCCGGAAGAGTACATGCGGCGCCTCATTGCACAGGGCGATGTCAGGCCGATGGAACATCAGAGCGACGCCATGTCGGACCTGCGCCAGATTCTGGCGGAGCGTGATGAACTCTACTCCAAAGCGCACGCATCAATTGACACCAATGGCAGGAGCATAGAAGACTGCGTGGCCGAACTGATTCGGCTCGCACCGCAAGGACTGAAGAACGACATGAGCGCTGCGCTAGACGCCTGACGGATGGCGAAAATAACCTATATCGAGTTCGCTGGAACGCCTCATGAGGTCGACGTGCCGTCAGGATTGAGTGTCATGGAGGGCGCCATTGACAACAACATTCCGGGTATCGAGGCGGAATGTGGTGGCGTGTGCAGCTGCGCGACCTGTCATGTCTATGTGGACCCGGCGTGGGTTGAGGCTACGGGCACTGCGGATAATATTGAGCAGGACATGCTCGAATGCGCCATGGATATACAGGAAACCAGCCGCCTGAGTTGCCAGATCAAGGTCAGTGATGAGCTCGATGGCCTGGTCGTGCGTTTACCCGAATTGCAGATTTGAAAATCTCGCAGGGCCGTTAATCGCATTTCCGACCGGGATTTCGGGGTAGATTGACAATCGCCCGTCAGGACGGGCTCCTACAATCCATTTGTTGGCACCGTTGGAGCCCGTCCTGACGGGCGATTGGTGATAAACCCGGCTTAGATCTTTTTTTCTTGCCCGACCCAGTATGGTTCTCGAAGTTTGTTCTTTTGAATCTTGCCGACCGGCGTTTTCGGCAGGCTGTCCACGAATTCGACAATTCTTGGCCGCTTGAAAGCCGCGATTTTCGACGCACAGAAATCAATGAGCTCATCCTCGGAGACGGTAGCGTCGGGCGACAACACAACGTGCGCGGCCGGTACTTCTCCCCAACGATCGTCGGGAATACCGAATACCGCACACTCGACGACCGCTTCATGCTGGTAAAGCGCATTCTCGATTTCGGCCGGGTAGACATTTTCTCCTCCCGACACGAGCATATCCTTGGCTCGCTCGACCAGCGTCAGAAAACCGTCTTCGTCCAGGAAACCGACGTCTCCCGTCAGTAGCCAGCCACCCGGCAAGCTGAACGCTTTGGCGGTTTCCTCGGGGTCATTGAAATACCCGTCGAACAATTGATCACCGCGCGTGACGATGTCACCGATTTCACCTGTCGGCAGCAGATTGCCTTCCTGATCCACTATCGCGACTTCCGCGTTCGAAGCGGCCCGGCCGACAGTCTCCAGTTTCCTGTCGCCGTGTCTTTCGCAACGAATGGTTATGGGGCAGGCTTCAGACTGTCCGTAGTTTTCGGTAAATGCCACGTGTGGCAGCGCCGTGCGGATACGTTCGGACAACGCACGCCCCATCGGGGCACCGGCGTAGCCAATATTACACAGCGTTTTGAGGGGTGTTGCCGAGAAGTCGGGGTGTGTCACCAGGTCGTTGAGTTGACTTGGCACCAGAAAGGCCGCCGTTATTTTTTCTTGCGCAACAAGTCGCATGAACTCCACCGGGTCCCAGGCTTCGGCCAGCACGACTGATGTTCCCAGCATGACCGCGGTGCCGAACCACACGAACAATCCGGCGGTATGAAAGAGCGGCGTGGAAGCTACCACGATATCGTTTTCATCCAGCCCGAAATCCCGGGCGGCAGCCACGGCTGATGCACATCTTGCCTTGTGGCTGACGAGCACGGCTTTCGGAAGTCCTGTTGTTCCCCCGGTCAGCGTGATGGCGAACGCATCATTTTCGTCCAGCGCAACGGTCGGCGGATCTGCCGGCTTGCCGCTGATGAACTGATCTATGTGCATGGCCTCGTCAAGCTGGACCTCGTGCTCATTCGGCCGGTCGAACAGGATCAGCCTGATCGGTTTGTCGAGTTCCGGCAAAACGGCTGCGATCACCGGCGCGAACCGGGATTCAAGAAACAGAATTTCGGCTTCGATCTTGTTCAGCACATAGATCAGCTCGTTGGCAATGCTTCGCGTCGAACAATGCGCCGAAACATATGGCGTCCTGGCAATGGCGAAGTATGCGATCGCATATTCCGGGCAATTGGTGGACATGATCGCCACCTTCGCACCTTTCTTTAGTCCGACGTCAAGCAGCGCGTTGGCAAGCCGGTTTGCCTGCTCATCAAACTGCGCATAAGTCAGACGTTGACTGCGTCCAACCAAAGCCACACGATCCGGTGCGCCTGCTGCTGAATCGCGAAGAAAATCACCGGTAAGCATTCAGGAATCCGCCTCCTGGCGGTACAAATTCGCGCCTGTTCTCGGCCGCCGACGATAACCGCTGTCTTTTGGCAGGTCAAAAAGTGCAATATCCTGCATCAGAAATATCAGGGCGGAGCGAGACATTGCGTGTAATGGGGGCGAAACCTCGGTTTGCCCCCATTACACCGATTACATGTCATGATGTATATCGTCCGGACTTGATATACGTCCGCACTTCGAATATTTTTGCCTGCTCACCGGATTACGAGGACCTGATAAATGACCTTTGTCGTTGTCGAGAGTTGCATCAAGTGCAAACTGACGGATTGCGTCGAGGTCTGCCCGGTGGACTGCTTTCACGAGGGGCCGAATATGCTGGTAATCGATCCCGACGAGTGTATTGACTGCACGCTGTGCGAGCCCGAATGCCCGGTAGAGGCTATCTATTCGGAGGACGAACTACCTGAAGATCAGCAGCAGTTTCTCTCGCTGAATGAAGAGTTGTCGCGGGACTGGCCTGTGATCACGGAAATGAAGGACCCGCCGCAGGATGCGGATGACTGGCGCGATGTTAAAGAAAAGCTCCAGTATCTTGAACGATAAGATATTGATTAGGTCGCGATTTATTCATTGACAAGCCGGCACATTCTCAACTGGCGACTCTTATATATTAGTAGCGCACCCCGGGAGACTGATTTTCCGGTTGGTCGGCAGCTTCGCTGCATGCATAGCGTGGCTGCGCAATGCTACTCTGGTGTAGACTACTTGCGCCGTGTGGGGCCGTAGCTCAGCTGGGAGAGCGTCGCGTTCGCAATGCGAAGGTCGGGAGTTCGATCCTCCTCGGCTCCACCAAT
>JAPUKV010000179.1 GCA_027295475.1 Pseudomonadota bacterium | reverse complement strand
GTTCGACCCCTAATTTTATTACCGACCCCGATAGATGATCCGGCCCTTGCTGAGATCATAGGGTGTTAACTCCACGGTGACACTGTCGCCGGTCAGTATCCGAATGTAATTCTTGCGCATCTTGCCCGATATATGCGCTGTAATGACATGGCCGTTTTCGAGCTCAACACGAAATGTCGTGTTGGGCAGCGTCTCGGTCACGACGCCTTCCATCTGTAGTGCTTCTTCTTTTGCCACAACTCTGATCTATGCTCCAAAAGGCTCGCGAATTGTGCAGAAACCATCGCCTTATTGCAACGCGGGATCGCTGTCCAGGCTCATTAATGCCGGCAGCGGCATGCGGTATTGCGGCCATTCAGCGAATTTCGTTGCAGGATCGCAGGCACGTTCGAGCAAAGCCGCGAATTCCGACCGCGGCATGAGTATTGCCCCGAGACTCATCAGGTGTGGCGATCCGACCTGACAGTCGAGGATTTCAAAGCGATGGCGGACGAGCAGCCCGCACAGTGTCCACATGGCGATTTTCGAGGCGTTGGATTCCTGACTGAACATCGATTCGCCGAAGAAGGCCTTGCCGATTGCGAGCCCGTACAAGCCACCGACGAGCTCATCGTCCCGCCAGATTTCCACCGAGTGCGCCCAACCCTGGCCGTGCAGCGTTGAGTATGCCTCGATCATCTCATCTGTAATCCATGTTCCCTTCTGGCCGACTCGATTGGCCGCACAGGCCTCGACGACGGCACTAAAAGCGTTGTTGAAACCAAACTCCAGGGCCGAGTTTTGCAGCGAGCGCCGCAGGCGGCGTGCTACGTGAAAGGAGGTTGGCATCATGACGCAGCGAGGGTCCGGAGACCACCAGAGAATCGGCTGGCCGCTGTCAAACCAGGGAAACACCCCTCGGCGGTAGTCGTACAGGAGTCTGTCAGGGGCGAGATTGCCACCCGCTGCCAACAGGCCATCGGGCACGGTTAGCGCTGCAGTTATGTCCGGGAATGCTTCCGGCGGATCATCCTGACTGATCCACGCAATACGTGGCGTGGTCACGACTCCTGCTCCGTACCGTCCGCTTCTTCGTCGACACGATAAGGCGTATGCGTACCTGCCGCATCCATATAACGATCGATATGCTGGCCCTCTTCACGCAAGTAGCTGCGGATCGCTGCATAGAATTCCGGGCGTGCCAGCCAGTGTGCCGACCAGGTCGCTGTGGGCACGAACCCTCTGCTGAGTTTGTGTTCGCCCTGTGTGCCCGGTTCAAATATTTTCTTGTTGTTTGCGATGCAGTATTCGATGCCCTGGTAGTAACAGGTTTCGAAGTGCAGTGAATTGTAATGAGCGTCGCTGCCCCAGTAACGTCCATAAAGGACATTATCACTCTCGTAAAAAACGGCTGCTGCAATTAACGCCTTCTGTCGTTCGGCCAGGACCAGCAGAATCGTCCCGGGCAGGTGCTTCGACACATCGATAAAGAAGTCGAGGTCGAAGTAGGGCATCGAACCGCGCCTGAGAAATGTCACGCTGATAAGTTGATAAACATCTTTCCAAAGTGCGTGATCGGTGTCCTCGCCGTGCAAGCACCGAAAGGTGATTCCGTCTTCCACAACCCGGCGCCGCTCACGTTTCACTTTTTTTCGCTTTGCCGAGTTGAACTTGCGCAGAAAATCATCAAAATCCCGATAGCCCTGGTTGTGCCAGTGGAACTGACAATCCTTGCGCAGTTGCAAGCCGGACTCACGGAGCACGGATAGTTCATCGGGCTCGGGAAACAGCACATGAAATGAGGAACAGTCCGTATCGCGCGCAAGCTGAATTGCTGATGTCACCAATGTTCTGGCGAGATCCTTGTCACCCCCATCCCCGAGCAAAAGTCTGGTGCTTGGCGCCGGCGTAAAGGGCACCGCGGAGATCAGCTTGGGATAGTAGTCGATGCCGGCCCGGTGATAGGCCTGGGCCCAGCTCCAGTCGAAGACGAACTCACCCCAGGAATGGGCCTTTTCATAAAGCGGCATTGCGGCTCGAATCTTTCCATCCGGCCCATACAAGGCAAGGTGCCTCGGCGTCCAGCCAGTCGCCGGAGAAACGCAACCGGTAATCTCCGTCGCGGCGAGAAATTCGTGCCTTAGAAACGGAAAAGTGCTGCCCGCGACGCGGTTCCATTCATGCGCGTCAATTTCGGCAATGCTGTCGTGAATTTCGACCCGCATCGGCGCCGGTCCTGATCCAGGCCGTCAGGCGACGGCACTGCTGGTCGGCGAACCCGCCTCCAGCTCATCCAGATGCTTTTCGGCATCAAGTGCAGCCATGCAACCGGCCCCGGCTGAGGTGACTGCCTGGCGATATACCTGATCGGCCACATCGCCTGCGGCGAATACGCCGGCAACGCTTGTTGCCGTGGCGTTGCCGGTCAAACCGGCATTTACCGTGATATAGCCGTTTTTCATGTCGAGCTGGCCATCGAACAGGCTCGTGTTCGGGCTGTGGCCGATCGCGATGAAAACGCCAGACAAGGCCAGGTCGGTCGTCTGTGTTTCGTCTTTTGTGCTTCGAACACGCAATCCGGTCACTCCGGAGTCGTCTCCCAATACTTCATCGACGACATGATCCCACAGTATCTCGACTTTGCCTTCTTTTTCTTTCTGGAACAGGTAGTCCTGCAGAATCTTCTCGGCGCGTAGCGCGTCACGACGATGAACGAGTGTAACGTTCGATGCGATGTTACTTAGATACATCGCCTCTTCGACGGCGGTATTGCCGCCGCCGATTACGGCAACTTCCTGGTCGCGAAAGAAGAATCCATCGCAGGTTGCGCAGGCAGAAACGCCGCGGCCCTTGTACGCTTCTTCCGACGGCAGGCCGAGATACATGGCTGTGGCCCCGGTCGCGATAATCAATGCGTCGCAGGTATATGTCGCGTAATCGCCCTCGAGTACGAAAGGTCGAACCGACAGGTCGGCTGTGTGAATGTGATCATTCACAACTTCTGTGTTGTATCGTTGCACGTGCTTCAGCATGCGGTCCATCAATTCAGGGCCCTGCAGTCCTTCGACATCACCCGGCCAGTTATCGACATCGGTCGTCGTCATCAGCTGACCGCCCTGTTCGATGCCGGTGACAATAACGGGCTCGAGATTCGCCCGTGCCGCATACACTGCAGCCGAATAACCGGCGGGGCCGGAGCCAAGAATCAGAACCCGGCAATGTTTGGTGTCGCTCATGTATAATTCGTCCTCAAAATTTTGCCCAGCCGGCCATTTCCATCGTTAGCCCAAGGCCCTTGAAATGCGACCGTTGTGGCGGTCTTCAAGGTTATGAACTGCGGGCATTTGACAGAGGCTGTTCGAACCGAATGCAAGTGTAGGGAAAAGCGATTCTGCGAGCAAAAGACTGTCCATGACCGCGAGGACGACAGGAAGATTCGGCGTCGCGTCCGGCCGGGGCGGACGGTGGCTCTCGCCTCTCAGGACTTGCCCTTAAAGTTGTATTAGAATCAGTATCGTACAGCCATTTTATTCCAGATTACTTTAATATGGTCAGAAGCAGCCAGCCAGCAAAGTCAGCAGCCCGAATATCGGCCCAGGTCGGTCGCACGCTGCGTGAAGGCGCATTGTGGGTATTTGGTTCGCTGTCGCTGATCCTGTGGGTGGCGCTCTTCAGCTATGATCCGGCTGACCCCGGCTTTACTCAGGCGAGCGGCTCAGGCGAAGTCCATAACAGCATTGGCGCGGCCGGCGCGCTGATTGCCGACCTGCTTTTCAATTTCTTTGGCCGTCCGGCCTACCTCTTCACCGTGATGGTTTTCTATCTGGGCTGGATGATCTACCGGGAGCAAAAAACGCAACAGGCATTAACAAGAGCCGACTATGCGCTTCGCGTGGGCGGCTTCATCGCCACCCTGATCACGAGTTGCGCATTGGCGACCCTGCACTTTTCGCCGGAAGGTTTTCGCGAAACGGCCGGCGGCATCATTGGTCAGCTCGTGGGTGGCGGCATGGAGTCGCTGATGAAACTGCTCGGTGCGAGCACGCTCTTGTTGTTCCTTTGGATCGCATCCATTTCTGTCTTCCTCGGAATTTCCTGGTTCAGCGTCATGGATCGAATTGGACGATGGTGTCTTATTGGCTGGGAATCGGGGCGCGCGAAACTGGGCGAGTTGCGCGACAAAGCGGAAGGCCGGCGCAAGTATGCCGCCCGCCAGGAGGTGTTTGAGGCCGAGAAAAAGCGCACCCTGGGGCGCATACCTCCGCGCATCGAGCCGGCCATGCCAGCACTCGAGAAAAGTGTGCGCGCAGAACGAGAACGTCAGGCACCGTTGTTCGACCCGCCCGAAGCCGGTGAATTGCCGCCATTGTCGCTGCTCGATGACCCGCCGGCTCAAAAACAGGGGTTTTCGGAGGAATCGCTCGAGGCGATGTCACGGGTGGTCGAACTGAAACTCCTGGACTTCGGCATCGAAGTCCAGGTCGTGTCGGTGTCACCCGGGCCGATCATCACGCGCTTTGAACTTGACCCCGCACCCGGCGTCAAGGTCAGCCAGATCTCCAATCTCGCCAAGGATCTCGCCAGGGCCTTGTCGGTCGTCAGCGTACGGGTCGTCGAAGTGATCCCGGGCAAGTCATTTGTCGGCCTCGAAATACCAAATGAAAACAGAGAGTTAGTAACGCTGGGCGAGATACTGAAATCGACGGCATATGACGATCTTGCTTCGCCCCTGACACTCGCGCTCGGCAAGGACATCGGCGGCAATTCGGTCGTTGCGGATCTCTCTCGTATGCCGCATCTGTTGATAGCCGGCACGACGGGCTCCGGCAAATCGGTCGCTATCAATGCCATGGTGTTGAGCCTTCTTTATAAAGCGAAACCGGAGCACGTGCGGCTCATCATGGTGGATCCAAAGATGCTCGAGCTATCGGTCTACGAGGGCATTCCGCATCTGCTCACTCCGGTGGTTACCGACATGAAAGAAGCGGCGAATGCGCTGCGTTGGTGTGTTGTAGAAATGGATCGCCGCTATCGTTTGATGTCCGCATTGGGCGTTCGCAACATTGGCGGCTACAACCGCAAGGTGACAGAAGCCATCGAATCGGGAAGGCCAATTATGGACCCGACCTTCACGCCGCCTCCTCTGCAAGACGACGACAAACCGGTCGAGCATCCGACGCTGACGCCGTTACCGTTTATCGTCGTCATTATCGATGAGTTGGCCGATTTGATAATCGTCGTTGGCAAGAAAATCGAGGAGCTGATTGCACGCCTCGCACAAAAAGCGCGTGCGTCCGGCATACATATGTTGCTTGCAACACAGCGGCCGTCCGTCGATGTGATTACAGGCCTTATCAAGGCCAATATTCCCTGTCGCATCGCGTTTCAGGTCTCTGCGAAGGTCGATTCACGGACGATACTCGATCAAATGGGCGCTGAAACCTTGCTCGGTCATGGCGACATGCTTTATCTGCCGCCAGGCACGTCGGTGCCTATCCGGGTGCACGGCGCATTCGTGGCCGATCACGAAGTGCACGCGGTGGTGCGGAACCTCAAGAAGAGCGGCTCGCCACGGTACATCGATGAAATTTTGCAGACGCCGACAAGCGCAACCCCCGGGCTCGCAGGTATCGATTCGCTGCCGGGTTACGCGATCGATGCGGAGCGGGATCCCTTATACGATCAGGCCGTTCAGATCGTCATCGAGACCCGAAAAGCGTCGATTTCGGGTGTTCAGCGCCGGCTCAAGATCGGCTACAACCGTGCGGCGCGCATGGTCGAATCGATGGAGCAGGCAGGGCTGGTAGGGCCACTGCAATCGAACGGAAGCCGGGAAATTCTGGTCCCTGTTGCCACAAATGAATGACATTCCTGCGAGGCTGAATTGAGACGATATTCATTTTTTATTGCCCTGTCGGGGTGCATATTATGCAGCTCGATTTTTGCGGCCGAGCCGGGCACGGTCAGCGAAGCCGAGGGCAAGGCGCTTGTCGAAAATTTCGTGCTTAATATTCGGACGCTGAAAGGCCGTTTCGAGCAATCGCTGGTCGATGCCGACAATCAGGTTGTCGAAACATCGAGCGGGACACTCGAAATCCAGCGCCCCGGTCAGTTTCGTTGGTCATATGTTGAGCCCTATGAGCAGGTACTGGTCGCCGACGGTTTGAATGTGTGGAGTTACGACGTCGATCTGGCACAAGTGACGGTCAAGCCGCAAAAAGAAGTTCTCAGAAACACGCCGGCCTTATTGCTCAGTGGATCGGAAGATTCGCTGGACCAGTTCGAATACGTTGGCAGCTTCAGCGATCGTGGCACGGTATGGATACGGTTGCGGCCGAAAGATACTGACAGCGGATTCAGCAAAGTCGAGCTTGGATTCACCGACGGTAACCTGAGCAGGATGATGTTCTCGGATAATCTCGAGCAGACAACATTGATCGCACTATTCGATGTATCTCTAAACGAAGATATCGATGCGGAGCGCTTTCAGTTTGAACCACCGGGAGATGTCGATATCGTCGGCACACCGGTAAAGGTCAGTGAAAGCGACACGGACGACGCAGCGGAATCGTAGATGCTGCCACTGCGCCATGAAAAGCGTTGGCGTGTAGCCGGCATTGGCATATTGTTTGTCTTTCTGGCGGCGGCAGTGACGCCGACGTTGTGGTTCTGGCCCGATATTTCCCAGAATAAATTTCCACTGCTGGATAAATGGCTGCACATCCTGTCATTCCTCTTCCTGTCTCTGTGGTTCTCCGGACAATACAAGCGCAGTTCATACTGGCGACTGGTCATCGGTCTCGCGACATTTGGCGTATTGATCGAGCTATGCCAACGCATGGTCTCCTATCGGACGGCCGAGTGGATGGACCTGGTCGCCGATCTATTCGGCATAGGCATTGGGTTCATCATCGCGATCGCTGGCGCCGGTGGCTGGAGCCTGCGGTTCGAGCAGTGGCTCGAAAAAAAGAGTGCGGGTGTCGGCGTTGACTGACTTGTTCGCCAGGGAAAAAGACACTTTAGTGGACCGCCCGCTGGCCGATCGCATGCGGCCAACGAAAATTGACGACTTCTTTGGACAGTCTCACCTGCTGGCAGAGGGCAAGCCATTGCGGCAGGCGATAGAGCAGGGCAAAGCACATTCAATGATTTTCTGGGGTCCGCCCGGGACCGGCAAGACCACACTGGCGAGGATGATCGCGGAAACGACGGAATCCCATTTCATCGCGCTGTCCGCGGTCATGGCCGGCGTAAAGGACATTCGTGCGGCCGTATCCGACGCACACAAACATCGGCAATTACAAGACCGATCGACAATTTTATTCCTCGATGAAGTTCATCGTTTTAATAAATCGCAACAGGATGCGTTCCTGCCTTTTGTCGAAGACGGTACGCTGACTTTTATCGGTGCGACCACTGAGAATCCGTCGTTCGAACTCAATAACTCGTTGCTGTCGCGGGCACGCGTGTATGTCCTGAAGACGCTCGACCTTGAGGCATTGTCCGGTATCATAAACCGGGCTCTGGCTGATCCGGAGCTCGGGCTCGGTAGTCGCTCTGTCGCGGTCGACAACGATGCATTGGAGCTCATAATTCTTGCGGCGGACGGCGATGCGCGCCGCGCACTGAATCTCCTGGAACTGGCCACTGACCTGGCCCCGCAGACCGCGTCGGGGATCACCATCGGCAAAGCCGTCGCGGAAGAAGTCGTGCAGGGCAGCCGGCGCCGGTTCGACAAGCGCGGCGAATACTTTTACGACCAGATCTCGGCATTGCATAAATCGATCCGGGGATCGGATCCGGACGCTTCTCTATACTGGCTGATGCGCATGCTCGATGGCGGTTGCGATCCCCTGTACGTCGCCAGGAGAATGGTTCGTGCCGCTTCGGAGGACATTGGAAACGCAGACCCAAGAGCTCTGCGGATAACTCTCGATGCATGGCAGACAATCGAGAGACTTGGCAGTCCGGAAGGCGAACTCGCGCTGGCGCAGGCCGTCGTTTTTCTGGCGTGCGCGGCCAAAAGCAACGCGGTATACAAAGCAGCAAAAGCGGCCGAGGCGGATGCGAAGGAATTCGGTTCGCTGGAAGTGCCAATGCATTTGCGTAATGCGCCGACCCGTCTGATGAAAGGGCTCGGTTACGGGGAAAATTATCGTTACGCACATGACGAGGAAGGCGCTCTCGCGGCCGGCGAGAAGTATTTTCCCGACGACATGCCGGAGCGGACGTATTATCATCCCGTGCCTCGTGGCCTTGAGTTGAAAATCGGCGAGAAACTCAAGGAAATTGCGCGCCGGAATCGTGAAAAATGATCGATCAGAAACTACTACGACAATCTGCCGGAGAGGTCGCTGACAATCTCGCCAGGCGTGGCCACGAATTTGATGCCGATGCTTACCTGGCACTCGAGGAGCAGCGCAAGACATTACAGGTCGACACGGAAGGGCTTCGAAACGAACGCAATACCAGCGCCCGGAAAATCGGCAAGGCCAAGGCTGCAGGGGATGACGTTGCACCGTTACTCGCGGCGGTCAAGGATCTCGGCGATCGTCTCGACGCAAGCGAAGCAAGGCTGCGTGAAGTGCGGGAGGCACTGCAAGCAATAGAACTTGGCCTGCCGAACCTGCTTCACGATGATGTGCCGACGGGCAACGACGAATCGAAGAATCAGGAAATTCGGCGCTGGGGAGATGTTCCGGCGTTCGATTTTGATCCAAAAGACCACGTGGACCTGGGCTTGGCTCTCGACATGCTCGATTTCGACGCGGCAAGCCGCATTTCCGGATCGCGATTTGTAGTGATGCGGGGTCCGCTGGCCAGGCTGCATCGGGCGCTCATCGAGTTTATGCTGGACGTGCACACGAGCGAAAACGGCTATGAAGAAGCGTACGTTCCCTACCTCGTGCAGGCGGATGCGCTGACGGGAACCGGTCAACTGCCAAAGTTCGAAGAAGACCTCTTCAAGACAGAAGGCGAAACACCGTTTTATCTGATTCCGACGGCGGAAGTTCCGCTGACGAACCTGACGAGAGAAACTATCCTCGATGCAGAGGAGCTGCCGAAGCGCCTGGTTGCACACACACCGTGTTTTCGCTCTGAAGCCGGCTCGTATGGTAAAGACACTCGGGGCATGATTCGTCAGCACCAATTCGAAAAAGTCGAACTCGTGCATCTTGTCGCGCCGGCGGATTCATATGATGCGCTCGAGGAATTGACCGCCAATGCGGAAATGATTCTGCAAAGACTCGAATTGCCTTATCGCGTCGTAACGCTTTGTTCCAGCGATGTTGGTTTTGCATCCGCGAAAACCTACGATCTCGAGGTCTGGTTGCCGATCCAGGCGAAATACAGAGAAATTTCTTCCTGCAGCAATTGTACGGACTTCCAGGCCAGAAGAATGCAGGCTCGATGGCGAAATCCAGAAACCGGGCGCCCGGAATTATTGCATACCCTGAACGGATCGGGCGTCGCCGCCGGACGTGCCCTGATTGCGATCATGGAGAATTATCAGCAGTCCGATGGCAGTGTCAAAATACCAGAAGTGTTGCTTTCGTACATGGGCGGTATCGAAGTGCTGCGCCCGGCATCCTAGCCCAACTCTTCCCGATATCTGATTCCTGGAGGCCTGCATGCATCCTGCTAATTTCCGATCGTTCAGCCCTGTATTGCTGACAGCGTTTGTCGCTCTGCTGGTTGCGTGCTCTGCTGGTGACCGTGCCGAAACGGCTCTCACCTATCCCCATGCGATGCGTTCGGATCAGGTCGACGACTACTTCGGCGTCCTGGTTGCGGATCCTTACCGCTGGATGGAGGACACGGAAAGCGGGGTCGTAAGGGAATGGATCGAAGCCGAAAACGAGGTTTCGTTTCCCTATCTGGCCGCGATACCGGCACGCGAGGCACTCATCAAGCGATTCCGGGAATTGTGGGACTACGAGAAATTCAGTTTGCCCACGAATAAGGCGGGACGTTACTTTTACTGGCATAACGATGGCTTACAGGACCAGAGTGTTTTGTACGTATCAGACTCGCTGAGAGGAGAAGCTCGGGTACTGATCGATCCGAACGAGTTCACGGAAGACGCGACGAATTCGGTTGGCAGCTACGAGGTCAGCCACGATGGCAGCAAGATCGCCTACAGCGTTTCAGAAGGCGGCAGCGACTGGAAAGACTGGCGGGTCCGCAATGTGGAAAGCGGCGAGGACTATCCGGACGTCATTACCGGCACCAAGTTCACACCGGTCTCCTGGTCGATTGACGACAAGGGGTTTTACTACAGCCGTTACCCGATGGTCGAGAACGGTGCGGCTGACGACAATCAGCAGGTTGCCATTTACTACCACAGGCTCGGCGAATCGCAGGGCGACGATGAACTGATTTACGAGATTACGGACCACGAAACGAGAAATCCGTACGGCACTGTCACGGACGACGGTAGATTTCTCGCCATACACGTATCCGACGGATACGACTCGAACGGTATCTATTATATGCCGCTCGACGGTCAGGATAGGGCTGTAAGCAGGCTGTTTGACGAGTGGGATGCCATATACAGCATTGTTGATACCGATGGTGATACGTTTTATGTGCATACCAACAAGGGCACCCCGCTCTGGCAACTTGTCGCGGTCGACGTCAATAACAACGATATTGATGACTGGCAAGTTTTGATTCCGCCGACCGATTTCGTGCTCGATACGGTAAGTTCGGTAGGCGATCGCTTCTTCGCTCATTACCTGAATGATGCCTCTTCGAAAATCGAGTATTACACGCGTGTTGGAGATTACCTTGGGGATGTGAACCTACCGGGGCTTGGCACGGTGTCCGGTTTCTCCGGCGAGCGGGAAGATGACGAAACATTCTTCTCTTTTTCGTCCTATCTATCGCCGCCACGCATTTTTCGGTATTCGCTCAAGGACGATACGAGCGAGATTTACAAGGTCGCCGAAATCGCTGCCGACACGGATGCGTATGAGACCACGCAGGTCTTCTACAGCAGTAAGGATGGCACGCTGGTGCCGATGTTTATCACTCACCGCAAAGACATAGTGCTTGACGGGATGAATCCAACGCTGCTTTACGGTTACGGTGGGTTCAATATCTCTCAGACGCCACGTTACAGCACGAAGTTCATGGTCTGGCTGGAAACGGGCGGTGTCGTCGCGGTTGCAAACCTTCGTGGTGGAGGCGAGTACGGTGAAGCCTGGCATAAAGCGGGCACGAGGGAACACAAGCAAAACGTTTTTGACGATTTCATAGCAGCAGCCGAATGGTTGATCGAAAATAAATACACGTCGAAATCGAAACTGGCAATCAATGGCGGCAGTAACGGTGGATTGCTGGTAGGCGCGTCAATGACGCAACGGCCCGATTTATTTGCCGCCGCAATACCAAATGTTGGCGTGCTCGACATGTTGCGTTATCACACGACAAGTGCGAACGCCCGAGCCTGGTCCAGCGACTATGGCTTGAGCGAGAACGAATCGGATTTCAGGGCCCAGTTCGCTTACTCGCCGCTGCACAATGTGGAAAACGGGGTTTGTTATCCGCCCACGCTGATTACGACGGGCGACCGGGACAATCGCGTCATGCCGTGGCACAGCTTCAAATTCGCGGCCGAAATGCAGCGGGCCCAGGGTTGCAGCAACCCGATTCTCGTTCGCATCGAGACCAGGGCGGGCCATGGTGCCGGGAAACCCACGTGGATGCGCATTGAGCAAGCTGCGGATGAATGGGCGTTCCTCGTCGAGCAACTCGATGTCGAGATACCTGATTTTGACTGACGAAACTGCATCGAGAAAGCGGTGCTATTCTCGATTTAGCACGTGCTTGAGTTCGACCAGTGCGTTCTGCCAGCGATCGTCGGACAATCGGTAATATTCTTCCC
>JAPUKV010000178.1 GCA_027295475.1 Pseudomonadota bacterium | reverse complement strand
CAGTATTTTTGGACCCGCTGCGGTGCGTGCAACAGTTCCTTTGACCTTCAACTGCGGCAGCGATATACCGAGTGAGCGACAGAACATCGATGACCAGGCACCCGCCGCGCAGAGTACAGCCGGGGTTTTAATCGTGCCGTGCTCGGTCACGACGGCTGATACGCTACCTGCCTCAGTCTCGAGACCCCGGACGGCGCAGCCGGTCAGTATCGTCGCACCAAGCCGGCTGGCGACCCGGGCGATCGCCGGTGCTGCCTTGTGTGGCTCGGCACGCCCATCGCTGGCCGTGTACAGCGCTCCGGGCCACGTCTGCGATGTATTCTCAATGTGCTTGGCCAATTCGTCTCCGTGAAGGACCCGAGTATCCAGCTCGAACTCCCTGGCCGTGGGCATCCAGCTCTCATAGTTTTCCACGTCCTTCTTTGTGGCGGCGAGGTAATAACAGCCGCCCTCTGCATAACCGACGTCTTCACCGGTCTCTTCCTCGAAACTTCGCCAGATGCGATGGCTCTCGATCATCATAGGCAGTTCGCGAACATCCCGGCCCTGTTTGCGAATCCAGCCCCAGTTGCGGCTCGACTGTTCTCCGGCGATGTGCCCCTTTTCGCAAAGCACGACATTCACGCCATCCTGCGCCAGGAACCAGGCTGTCGATACGCCGACGATGCCGCCGCCGATAATGACGACATCGGCCGATGTCGGACATACAGACGGCGTCTCAATCGGTTTGGTCCATGTATCTGACACTATGTTCATAGTTAGATGCCCTTCCGGGGAATGGCGCGGCCCATGCGCATTATATGCAGCAGGGCGTTACGGACGCGGTGATCACGCAGGCGAATGAATGAGCGGAATAATACCGGCACGATAAACAAGGTAAGTGTCGTTGCGACAAAAAGTCCGAATACCATGCTTGTTGCGACGGGACCCCATAGCAGCGATTTGCCGCCGAGGCCTGTTGCCAGCGAAAAAAGACCGGCAATGGTCGTCAGCGTTGTCATCAGAATAGGAATCACCCGGCGCCGCGCTGCGTACATGATGGCGTGCAGCGGCCGCATGCCGCCTGCAATGCGCGTATTGGTGGCGTCGATCATAACGATCGCGGCGTTGACGGCGATGCCGGTCAACGCGACGATTCCGTAAATGGTGTACAGGCTCAAGGTCTGCTGTGTAATAAAAAGACCGAATACGACGCCGGTGAACGCCATTGGTACCGTGACGATGATCAGCATCGGCTGAAAATAGCTCCTGAACTGGGTTGCCAGAACCAAATAAATGAGGCCGAGACCGAACAGGAACAGAATGAGCATCGAATCAAGGCTCTCCTGAATATCGTCGAAGGCGCCGGAGAAATCGAGGTCAGTCGTCGGGTACTGTGTGCGGATCTTTTGCCATTCGCTGTTGATAATATTGTTGGCAGCCAGCGTATTCACAAGCAATGCATTCAGATCGGCTTCGACCGTTATCGAGCGGCGATAGTTGTACCTTCGAATCGTACCGCTGCTACGCCCAACGCTCGTGTCGGTGAGCGCAAGAAAGGTCGTCGTTCCGCCACCAGGCAGGACAATCGGGTCATCAAGCACCGTATTGATGTCCTGCAAGACGCGCCGGGGCCCGCGCACCCGCAGTTCGACTTTCTCACCTGCATGACGTGTGAATCCAACGATCTCTCCGTCCATATGCAAACGCAGTAATCGAGCGACTGTACCCGGGTTGGTACCAGCCTGCCTTACCGCTCGCTCGTCAAGAATTAGTGTCAGTTCCAGGCGGCCGGGAACATCGTTGTCTTCAACATTTTCCGCGCCATCAATACGCCTCACGATTTCCTTGACGGCATCCGTCGCCGCGCGTAATTCATCGAAGTCATCGCTTCGAACCTTGACGCTGACGTCTCTTGACACCGGCGGCCCTTGTACCATTTCGAAGTAAGTGATTTCGGCGTCACCCGCAGCTTCTAATGCGGCTTCCCGAATGGAATCCACAATCTCAGACACGCTGCGGCCGCCCCGCGTTTTGGGTTGGAGAGATACCTGAATCTGCCCATACTGATCACCGAAGAGGACCTCTTCCCGAATAAACTTCACGCCACTGATTACCGTGCTTGCTCGCAGTTCGTGGTCATGAATCAATGGGCGAATTCTTCGCTCGACACGCTCAGTCTGCGCCAGCGTGCCTTCGATCGGCGAGTCCGCTGGCATATCGACGTTCACATAAAACAGTTGCATAGGATCATTGCTGAAAAACTGGACTCTCACCTGATCCGTTACGACCATTGCAATTGACAATGCAAGAGCGACGCCGCTGGCAAGAAAGAAACGCTTGGGCCGGCGAAACACATAAGCCAGCGCACGCGTGTACTTGACGCGTACCAAGTGTGTATAGCGCGAACGCCAGTCCTGCAAATGATCTGACGGCGAAAGAGTGCGCTTGGTCGTATTGATGACGTGTGACGGAAGAATCCAGAACGCCTCGACAAGACTCACCAGCAGTCCGACCGTCACAACGAGCGGAATGATGAACATGAAATCGCCAAGTATGCCGGGTAGCAGCATGAGGGGCGTGAATGCGCATATGGTTGTAAGAACGGCCGACGTAACGGGCCTGGCAACTTCACGCAGGGCGTCAAGTGCTGCTGTCAAAACCTCCTGTCCTCTCTGAAGGCGATAGTAAAGCGCCTCGACGACGACGACGGCGTCGTCGACAAGCATGCCGAGAACGATGACGATGCCAAGCAGAACGGCAACGTTGACCGTGTTACCGATAATGTTTAATACCCAGAATGTCCCTGCGATCGAAAAGGCAATGCCAAGCGTAACGAGCGACGCAATTCGTAAACCCAGAAACAACCAGCAAACGCCGAGCACCAGGAACAGGCCAAGCCCCGCATTCCGCTGCATGACTTTGAGGGCCTGCCTGGTCTTCTCCGTCTGATCGTCGGAGAGCACCATGCTTATTCCCGTGCCCGCCAGCAGTTCGTTTTTCTCGTCGACATACGCGTTGATTCGGTCGACGAGATCCAGCGTGTTGGTGAAGCTGACCTTGGTGATCGACATCGAAATAGCGGGCCGGCCTTCGAAACTGATGGCCTGACGCGCTTCTTCGTGGCCGCGTCGGACCGTCGCGATCTGATCCAGTGGAAACTTGTTCTGCGGAGCAGCGCGCGGCGATACCATGAAATTGGCGAGGGCTTCAGGTTCGGCTGTCTTGCCCCGCACGCGCACGAGCCACGCTTCACTCGCAACATCTATCTTCCCAGCCGAAATGTCGCGAAACGACTCTCGCAGCTGATCGGCAACGTCAGCGGCAGTAAGCCCGCGCGAGGCCAGGGCACGGGGATTAATTTCGACCTGCAACTCGGGCTCATTGAAGCCGAATGCCGCCACGCGGTCGACGCCGGGAATTCGCTCCAGTTCTTCCTTGATCAACTTACCCTGGCGCCGCAAACTTTCGTCATCCGCCTGGCCGACGACAACGACCATCGCAGTTGGAAAGCCGTTTGAGCTTGTTATTTCGAGCACGTACGGATCTTCTATGTCCTCCGGCAGCTCGTCGTTCGCCTTGCTCTGAATCTCCCGCCTTACGTCAGTAACCCGTTTATCGAATTCTCTTTCGGACAATTCGCGGAAACGGACAAAGATGTCCGATATGCCTTCCCGCGAGGTGCTGGCAACAAACTTTATGTCCTGGACGTTGCGGAGTGCGTCTTCGAGCGGACCGGTGACCAGTTGCTCTACGTCGGCGGCGGCCGCGCCCGGTAGAAACGTGTTGATGCTGACGACGTTAAAGTTGATTTCCGGGTCCTGCTCTCTTGGCATCTGAACAAAAGACAAGAAGCCCATCACCAGGACCACGGAAAAAAGAATGTTGACCAGCGGATGGTTGGTCAGGAGAGTCCGTACAAATTTCATTCGCGGGAAATTGACAGGGTGTCACCGTCCTGCAGACGCGCCTGGCCGCGCACGACGATCAAGGTGTCAGGTGGCAGATCGACAAGTGCCGGCCTGCCTTCTTGTGCACCCGCTATCGGAACGAAACGTGCCGTGTCGCTGGCTGCAACGAAGACGCCGAGGGATGTTCCGCGTTGAACGATCTGCGCGACCGGCACCAGGCCGGTGGCTTCGTTCCAGACCAGCTCACCGGTGAGTCCGATGGGCGCCGGATCACCTGCGAATTTGAACCTCGCATGTAGAATTCTGGTATCCGTTTCGATGACGCTTGATAGTCGGGAAAGTTCGACGTGCCACTCACGGCCCTGGCTGACAAAGCGCAGTTCGGAAACCGCAGGCAACTGCACCGCATACCGCGGGTCGATTTCAGCGTCAATTTCCCGGCCGTCGATCTGCACGATGGTCATGAGGGCTGTACCCGGCATCGCGTAGCTACCGACCTGGGCCTGCCGCTCGACAACCGCGGCATCGAAGGGCGACTTGATGCTGGTCCGCGACAGGGCCAGGGCCTGGATACTGATAAGAACTTCCTGCTCCTGAAGATTTGCTTCGAAAACTGCCAGGTCGGTCTGTCTCTCCAGCAATTCATCGTCGGAAATGAAATTCTTCTCGAGCAACTCTTCAGCCTTATTCAGCCGATACTTCGCCCGGGCTATCTGGGCCTTCAATGCGGCCAGGCGAGCCTTGGCCTGTGCCAGCATCAGGCGATTGTTGTCGTCGTCGAGTATGACCAGCGTATCGCCTTTCCGCAGTGTGTCGCCGACATCCACCGGGACATCCTTGATCAACGCAGTCACCTCAGACGTGACTACCGCCCGATTCGCCGATATCACTGCGGCCGGTGCCCGCAGCTTCTTGTCGACCAGCAGGTCGCCCAGGCGCTGCACGGTGACCGGCACCGGGTCGGCCGCGATCGCGGTGCCGGCGAACAACGCCAGGATAAGGAATGTTAGAAATCTCACTGCCATATTCGTTAAATGCCCGCTCGATCTGAACCCTCCCGGCACCACGGGACATTTGACCTGGAAAGGAGAACTTGCTTGTATTGAGCTGCCCGCAGGGGGCAGCGTTTCATTATACCTTCCGGAGTGTCAATGATGAGTAATCGACGGGCAGAATATTTAGCCGTGCAATTAGTAACCGTAGTGCTCCTGCATGCGCTTTCGGCGCTCATCGCCAATGCAGCAGAACATGGGCTGGACCAGGCGACCAGCGCGGCACTCGACAGCGCGCTAGGCGGGGAGCATCGAAGCGCCGAAAACAGGGCGCGGGACAAGTATCGTCATCCGAAGCAGACTCTTGCGTTTTTCGGCTTTCGGTCGGACATGACGGTCGTGGAAATCTGGCCCGGCAGCGGCTGGTATACGGAAATACTGGCGCCGGCGCTGAAAAATAACGGCACGCTTTACGCCGCGCAATACAGCGTAAATCCACCACGCGCCTACCAGCGGCGGTATTTCGGCGAATTCCTTAGCAAGGCCGGATCGACACCCGATGTTTATCGCGATGTCATCATTACCGCCCTCGATTTTCCGGACGAGCTTGAAATTGCGCCTCCCGGCACGGCCGATCTCGTGGTCACGTTCCGCAACGCGCACAATTGGGTGGCCCAGGGCTACGGCGAAGGTTCCGGGCGACTGTCTTTCGAAGCGATGTTTGATGCGCTGAGGCCGGGCGGCGTCCTTGGCATCGTCGATCACCGCTGGCCGGATGCCGCTAACGAAGATCCAGCCTCGGCAAACGGCTATATATCGGAAAAGCGATTGATCGCATTCGCCGAGCAGGCCGGCTTCGAATTTGCAGGACGTTCCGACGTCAACCGCAATCCCAGGGATACGCATGACCATCCTGAAGGCGTCTGGACCTTGCCGCCGACGCTGGCGCTTGGCGACGATGACCGGGACAAGTATCTTGCAGTCGGTGAATCCGATCGCTTGACGATCAAGTTCATCAAGCCGACCGACTAGCAAGCTAGCTGCAACGAGGGTCCCGACGTGAGCGCCCAGGAAGCAACTGCACCAAGCTGTACCAGCAGGGACGGTCCGATCGCACTGATGATCCGTGCCAAGCCCAAGGACCTGGGCGAATTCGTCGTTCGGCGGACCTTACCGGCACCAGAGCGGCAGCGTGTGGGTCCATTCATTTTCTTCGATCACATGGGGCCGGCAGATTTCGACCCGGGCAGAGGCGTCAGCGTCCGCGCCCATCCGCATATCGGCATCGCAACCATTACCTATCTTTTTGCCGGCCAGATCATGCACCGCGACAGCCTCGGCTACGCGCAGGTCATCGAAGAAGGCGCAATCAACTGGATGACGGCGGGCCGCGGCATTGTCCACTCCGAGCGGACGCCCGTTGAACTGAAGAAAACGGGCTCGCATCTGCACGGTATTCAGGCGTGGGTCGCGTTGCCCGTTGAGCTTGAAGAAACGGAGCCGCGCTTCGAGCACTATCCGGCCGGTGACGTGCCCGAAGTGCATCTGGATGGTGTCAATTTGCGACTCATTGCCGGGCAGGCCTACGGTGTCACCTCGCCGGTACGAACATCCAGCGAGACTCTCTACGTCGAGGCAGATCTCGACTCCGGCGCCGAACTTTCTCTGCCGGAGGACACCGACGAGTTGGCAGTTTATGTTGTAAATGGTGAGATCAATATCGGTGACTGCGCCGTGACTGCGGGCACGATGGCTGTCATTCAGCCCGGCGGCAATGTGGTCGCTCATGCGGGAGAACAATCGAAAGTTATGCTATTGGGTGGAGCAACATTACCCGGGGAGCGCTATCTCTGGTGGAACTTTGTCAGCAGCTCGCAAGAAAGGATGCAGCAAGCCAAAGCGGACTGGCGGGAAAAACAGTTTGACGAAGTGCCCGGGGAGACCGAGTTTATTCCGTTGCCGACGTCGTAGCTTCGGCTAGCGTAGCCGAAATGCTGCCAGACAGATTTCGATCCGAACCAGAAGGCGTTCTACTATGTGCGCGTGATCGAAATACCGACACCAAGATGGACAGCTTACGACGCCAAATACTTCGGCATCACGATGCCGGATGAAGTACCAATGACAGTAACTAATCGGGCATATACGTCACCGATCTGGTACACGCCATAGTAAATCTCGGTCGATTTTTTACTGCAATTGGAATGTCCCCTTATGGCCGAGAGCGGTAGTTCGAATCGCTGGAGATTTAGTGGAACGAAGGACCGCTATACTTCAGAAGCGGCCATACACATTTTGGTTGCGGAAAATTCAGTTCGAACTTCCGCTTCACACCCAATAGCGGCCCTTGAGCTGCTAGTATCCTGAAGGGCCGCAGCCGACCCCAAGCGGACGTTCGAATTGTCAGCCAAAAGGAGAGTCATTTATGAGCATAATTCTCGAACCAGCAAAACAGTTTTTTGAAACGTGCGAAACCGGAAAAGGATGGGATGCTTGCAAAGCATTCTGTAATCCCGACGCGACGTTTTCCTCGCAAACAAATGTCTTGTCTGAGATATCCACTCTAGAAGGTTACTGCGAGTGGATGAAGAATCTTTTTACGCCAATTCCAGATGGACACTATGAGTTGAAATTTTTCGCCGCCGATGAAGCAGACAAATCTGTGGCAGCGTTTGCGATCTTTCATGGCACGCAAACA
>JAPUKV010000177.1 GCA_027295475.1 Pseudomonadota bacterium | reverse complement strand
CTTCCTGACCCCGACTGAAGCCTATACATACATTTCCGCGAGTCTCGTCCGGGAAATCTGCAGCATGGGCGGGGATATATCGGAGTTCGTCTCGCCCAAGGTAAGCGTTGCGCTGATGCAGCGCTGCGGCCAGACCTAATTGAACGTATCGTAGGAGCTGTCCGACCGCCATGGATGGCGGGAGTGCAGGTGTTGCAGGAGCATTCACCTGCCTGACGAGCGATAGCCCACCATGACGAGCCATCCACTGCCTAACGTTGGCAGTTCTTGCAGTAATAAGTCGATCGTTGTCCGAGAACGATCACCGAGATCGGTCGCTTGCAACGCAGGCAGGGTTGATCGTCACGGCCATATACTTCGAGCTGTAGCTGGAAATATCCTGGCTCACCGTCACCGCCATGGAAGTCACGCAGGGTAGTGCCACCGGCGTCTATTGCTTTACCGAGTACGGTCTTAATTGCGTCAACCAGGTATTCAATGCGCCGCAGCGCGATGCGGCCTGCCTGCCGTTTTGGATGAATGCGCGCTACGTAAAGTGACTCGCTGGCGTAAATATTGCCGATGCCGACGACCACGGACGCATTCATCAGAAACTGTTTGATACTCACTCGCCGCCCCTGCGCAGTCTGCCAGAGATAATCTCCGTCAAATGCTTCATCGAGGGGTTCCGGCCCGAGATTGCGCAACAAAGGATGCTCGAACGGATCATCGGCCCAGAGCAGCGATCCGAACCGGCGCGGGTCTCTGAAACGAAGTGCCTTGCCGCTGCTTAGTTCAATGTCCACATGGTCATGCACGCCCGCGGGAGTGCCCGTGTCGATGATTCTCAGGCTGCCTGACATGCCGAGATGTAATATGGCTGTGCCGGCATCCGTGCGAATAAGCAGGTACTTGGCGCGCCGGCTGAGCGAGCGAATCTTCTGCCCTGGCAATTTCTGCTCGATCTCGATGGCTACGGGCCAACGGAGATTGTGCTGGCGCACGACGACTCTGCTCACCTCCTGGTTCTCCATCCAGGGTGCGATGCCGCGCCTGCTCGTTTCGACTTCCGGTAACTCGGGCATCTCGATGCATAAGTGTGACGGGTCGCACACTATAGTGTTATCGCAGCCAACTTAAAACCGTCCGAAAAAGGCCTGTTATTCAATGGTTTTCGGCCTGTTGGCGGCATATGAAATATTCGTCTCGAAAATTCGTGAAACTGTCCTTGGAGGCGATTGGGGCATTGGCTATAGTGACCAGCATTGTTTTGCATGGTGAATACGCAAATGGAATACTTGTACGGCCTGCTTGACCTCTCCTTTTGGGGCTATGTTTTAACGACGTTCGTCCTGATTCAGATAACGATGCTGTCGGTAACCGTCTACCTTCACCGCGATCAGGCCCACGGGGCGCTGGATTTGCATCCCGTGCTGCGGCACTTTTTTCGATTCTGGATATGGTGCACGTCCGGAATGCTGACGAGAGAATGGGTCGCAATTCACCGCAAGCATCACGCTTTCTGTGAGACGCCCGACGACCCGCATAGTCCCGTGATATACGGAATCAAGAAAGTATTACTCGAAGGCGCGGAACTCTACCGCGCCGAAAAGGACAACCCGGAGACACTGGAAAAATTCGGCCGGGGCACTCCCGATGACTGGCTCGAAAAGAATGTCTATCTGAGAATCCCGTACGGCGGCATCATATTGTTGGTTCTCGTGGACCTGCTGCTGTTTGGCGTTCCCGGCATTATGATCATCGCCGTACAAATGGTGTCGATGCCGGTATTTGCGGCGGGCGTCATCAACGGGCTTGGCCATTACAGCGGCTACCGAAATTTCGAGTGCGATGACGCATCAACCAACATCGTACCGTGGGGCATTCTGATCGGCGGTGAGGAGCTGCACAACAACCATCACGCGTTTCCCACGTCGGCGAAATTCTCGGTTAGGCGCTGGGAGTTCGACATCGGCTGGCTCTACATACGCGTGCTTCAGGCAATTGGCCTGGCCAGAGTCAATAAAGTCGCACCACGACCAGCGCTGCAAGCGAATCCCGGCAAGCAAGTTGACCTCGAGAACCTCCGGGCCATCATCGTCAATCGCATGCATGTGCTGCGTGATTACACCAGGCAAGTGACGCTGCCAGTGCTGAAAAAAGAGCAAGCGATTGCCGCCGGTAATGCGGCGTTTCGCAAGGCGAGAAAGCTACTTGTCCGCCAGCCCGGGCTGCTGGACGCTAACGCAAAACAGCGGCTCTGCGAACTCTTGTCCAATAATGTGGCGCTGGAAACCGTTCATGAGTTTCGTGAAAAGCTACGAGAGCTTTGGAGCGGTGCCAACGTCAGTAACGATAAGCTGCTCGCACAACTCAGGCAGTGGTGTGCCGAGGCGGAGGCCAGCGGTATAAAAGTGCTGGAAGAATTTGCCGGGCGGCTCAGAGCGTACGCGATTGCGTAAAAACGGGGCCAGACCCCGTTTTCTTAATTACTTGATCTTGGCTTCCTTATAAAGCACGTGCTTGCGGATCGTCGGATCGTATTTCTTGGTCGACATCTTCTCGGGATGAAGCCGTTTGTTCTTGGTCGTCGTATAAAAGTGGCCGGTGCCGGCACTGGAAACGAGTCTGATTTTTTCGCGCATGACTTAACCCTCCGGAGCGCTCAGATGCGCTGGCCCTGAGCACGAAGATCCGCAAGGACCTTCTCGATGCCGTGCTTGTCGATTATCCGCAGGCCTTTGTGCGACACGCGCAGCCGAACGTAACGTTTCTCTGACGCAAGCCAGAATCGCTTGTATTGCAGATTCGGCAAAAACCGGCGACGGGTTTTGTTATTGGCATGCGAAACGTTGTTGCCGCTCTGTGGGCGCTTCCCGGTGACCTGACAAACCTTGGACATTACTCAAGTCTCTGATTTTAAGAACGATGCCCGCGTTCCGGCGGGCAGAGAGCGGGACTTTATACCAGTACAGACCAGGCTAATCAAGGGCCCCTATAACATGCCCCGGCTGGCCAGGGAGGTGGCAGTGCCGTCGCCAATGATGAGGTGGTCCAGGAGGCGGATATCCACGAGTTCAAGGGCGGCCTTGATCCGCCGCGTAATTCTCTCGTCGGCCTGGCTTGGTTCGGCGACACCGGATGGGTGATTATGCGCCATAATCATATTCGATGTTTCCAGGCGTCCGAGGAAGTCCAGCAGTCCAGGTAAAAGCCTTATTGTAAGCGGAATATTCGCTCCAATACCGTCTAAAGGCGTCTGTTTACAGCCGAGATAAATGAGGGTATCGTTGCGGGTATCAAAGAAGATAATCGTCCTTTGCTCAGGAGTACTGCGTTAATTGTCTGCATAGCCTGTAGTTATTGACGTTATTCAATTTAGCTGGCCGGAGGAGACCCA
>JAPUKV010000176.1 GCA_027295475.1 Pseudomonadota bacterium | reverse complement strand
AGCGCCCGATCACGATTTCTCGCACATCGAGCGGGCAAACGGGATGTTTTGCTTCGTCGGAATTTCGACCGAGCAAGTGGAGCGCTTGAAAAGCGAATTCGCGGTATACATGGTGAACTCGAGTCGAATAAACGTTGCCGGCATCACGCAAGGCAACGTCGAGTATCTTGCCAGCTCGATTGCTGCCGTACTGTAAATAGGGGTCGAACCGCTAAGCCGGCTTATCGGTTCGACCCCTTTATAGTCAGAGGTGGATGAGACTGTCAGTGTCAATATGAAGCTTCGCGCTGACACCGGCCTTCAGCTCGAGAACGTAGGTCACTGGTTCCGTGGAACCTATCGGCTTCAGAGAAAGCGGTTCAGTATTGGCTGCGATATTGGAGATGGTGCCGTCCTCGCGAACAAACATAATGTCCAATGACAGATAAGTGTTCTTCATCCACATCGAGCGCATGTCGGGCGACGCGTAAACGAAGAGCATGCCGGTGAACTCGGGCAAATGCCGCACGTGCATTAAGCCGCGCAGTTGCTGTTCTCTGCTCATCGCCAGGTAGACGTCAAACCGGTAACAGGCATCTTCCCTTGCTGCGATAATAATCGTGCTGCTGTCAAATACGCTCGCGAGGTCATCGTCGGCTCTTGCGGCGACAAACCAAAAGAAAGTGGTCGCCGCAAAGGCCACGTAGATCAGGGCTTGACGGGCGGCTCGGGTGCCTGCCGGCCCAGGCCGAAGACCTGAGTTCGGCTGCAGTCCATGCCCATTTCCCGGATTTTTACGCAATGTATGAACTCTTCTGCTGTCGAAAAGGGGGTCATTATTACTCAAGGTTGCTCTAACATGAGCAAAAAAACCGGTGGCCGGTTGGCCTGCCAGCGCATCATCACTACAATGGCACGCCTTTTCGGCCTACGGAGCCTTTGATGAGCCTGATAGAACAATTCCAACAGCTCGAAGCTCACGCCAGCAATCTGATCGTCGGTCAGGCGCAGCTGATAAACAGGATGCTGATTGCATTGCTTTGCGATGGCCACCTGCTGGTGGAAGGTGCGCCGGGATTGGCCAAGACCCGCGCCATCAAGGTTCTTGCCGAAAGCATCGAAGGCGATTTTCATCGCCTGCAATTCACGCCTGACCTGTTGCCGGCCGACCTCACCGGCACCGACATTTATCGGCCCCAGGACGGCACCTTCGAGTTTCGCAAAGGCCCGCTTTTTCACAACCTGATTCTCGCCGACGAGATCAACCGCGCCCCGGCAAAAGTACAGTCCGCGCTGCTCGAGGCGATGGAAGAAAGACAGATTACTGTTGGCGAGAAGAGCTACACATTACCGGACCTGTTCATGGTAATGGCCACCCAGAATCCGATTGAGCAGGAGGGCACATACCCTTTGCCCGAAGCGCAGCTTGACCGCTTTCTGTTGCACGTCGTAGTCGGCTATCCGTGCATCGAAGATGAACGCCGCATTCTCGTCCTGAATCGCGAAGAGGCGAAGACCGGCGTGCGCGATGCGTTCGCGCCGCCCGAGTTGCTGGCGGAGGCTTCGGTGATGGAGGCGCGTCAGGCGATTCTCCGTCTGCACCTTGCCGATGATCTCGAGCAGTACATCGTTAACATCGTTACTTCGACCCGCGACCCGGGTGTCGTTGACGATTCCCTTGAGGGCCAGGTCCAGTACGGGGCAAGCCCCAGGGCTTGTATGGGTATCGACCGCTGTGCCCGCGCCCGCGCCTGGCTCGTCGGCCGGGACTACGTTGGGCCGGAAGATATCCAGGATGTGGCGCCGGATGTGCTAAGACACCGGCTGGTGTTGAGCTTCGAGGCCGAGGCAGACGGTATCACGCCGGACTCGGTCATCGAACGCGTTCTGGATGGCGTCGGCGTGCCGTAAATGCCTTAGAAATGCGCCACGATAAACTCCATGCGGACGCATCGCCTGTCAGTGTCAGCCAGGCCGGCTTGATTCGACTGAATGGCCCGGCTCGCGCAATCGCCCTGGATGTCCTCAGGATCGATTCCCTGCAAACAGGCGCCTATGTCTCGCATTTTCGCGGCCGCGGCATGGAGTTCGATGAGTCGCGGCCGTACCAGCCCGGCGATGATCCACGAAACATCGACTGGCGGGTGACCGCCCGCAGCACGCAAGCTTATACAAAACTCTTTCGCGAAGAACGCGAACGTCCCGTGCTGGTGGTTGTCGATCTGAGAAGCAATATGCACTTTGCGACACAGGGCTCATTCAAGTCTGTTATTGCAAGCCGTGCTGCAGCACTCATTTCATGGGCGGCTCAACACCGTGGGGACAGACTTGGCGGATTGATATTCGGCGACTCGACGCACCGCGAGCTCAAGCCCAAGCTCGGGCGCCAGGCTGCCCTGCGATACGTACACGAACTCGTTAATCACCCTGACTGGCAGAGGAGCGCCGAGGGCCCGGCCAATGATGAGGAACCGCCTTTAACCCGGGCGATGGCGGTGCTTCGTCGCGTGGCCAGGCCAGGCAGCCTGGTTGTCGTGATCAGTGACTTCGTCGGATTTTCCCGGGCGGCACAGGCCTACCTCACCGGCGTCGCGAGGCATAATGAAGTGCTGGCAATTTTTGTCAGCGATCCGCTGGAGCATGAGTTGCCACCGCCCGGACGTTACCGGCTTGTCAGCAACGATGTTGAACTGGCGATCGACACCTATGCCCGCACGGCGCGACAGGACTACGAGCACGCGTTCGAGGAGCGTCAGCACAGCCTGGAAAAATTTTGTCAGCGCTACGGTATCCATCTGATGTCAATATCGACGGAAGAAGATCCGGTCGTGAGCATGCAAACTGCGCTGGGTAAGAGGGCCCGCTAGCCGCGAAGGTTGCACGAGATCGCCCGAGGACGTTGACATAGATATGATTGGAAACGAATGACGATAAATCCCTATGGTTACACTTCATAATTTTCATTGGCTTTCCGGTTTGTGGCCGGACCTCATTGCACCTGACTGGCCCTTCCCTCGAGCCATAGCTCGCTATGGCTCTCAGTCCAGAGCGGCATCAGGCACAACGATTTCGCGCCCACAATCCCGGACTCTCGTGCAATCTTCGGGCTGATCATGAATCCCGAGGACATACCGCTTCGAGATCTGCATCTGCCGGACATGATCGGCTGGTGGCCGGTTGCACCGGGGTGGTGGTTGTTATTCGGCCTGTTGTTGTTCGGTCTTGGCTATATTGCCTGGCGCACGTTGCAAAAATATCAAATGAATGCCGATAGACGCAGGGCGCTTTCCCAACTCAGGCTCCTGCAGGCGAAGTATGAGCGCAGTCATGACGCTGTATCACTGGGTGTCGAGATTTCCGAGCTCCTGCGCCGAGCGATGCTCGCGTATGCGCCGCGCGATGAAGTCGCGGGCCTGACCGGCACGAATTGGCTCGAATGGCTGAATCAGGGCCTTGCCAGTAAGGCATTCACTGACGGCCCGGGACGCAGCATCGAGAGCCTCCCCTATCGCGATCCCGGTCTGGAGACCAGCGACATCGATATAGATGGGCTGATCCAGGCAATTCGTCAGCGGCTGAAAACACCAATCCCGGAGCGGGTCTGATGTGGTCGCTTGCCTGGCCCTGGATGCTCCTTGCGCTGCCGCTCCCGCTGCTGGCGAGGGCATTATTGTCGCCGGTGACGGAATCGCAGGAAGTCGGGCTCAAGGTTCCAAGCTTCAAGGGTTTCGCGGTGCTGACAAACCGCTCCGAAGCCGAACAGCTCCTGAACTGGCGTATATGGCTTGCCATTATCGCCTGGGCCTTGCTCGTTCTGGCCGCAGCGAGGCCAGAGCGCATCGGCGACGAACTCGATGTGCCCGTATCGGGCCGTAATTTAATGCTTGCCGTCGATCTGTCGGGAAGCATGGACGCAAAGGACTTCGAGCTTGGCAATCGCCGCGTGGACAGGCTTACCGCAACCAAAGCTGTCGCAAGCGACTTTATCGAGCGGCGCAAAGGCGATCGCATCGGCCTGATCCTCTTTGGCGAAAGAGCATACCTCCAGGTCCCGCTGACGCTGGACCGCGAAACCGTCAACATTCTCTTGATGGAAGCAGTCATCGGACTCGCGGGCGAAAAAACGGCGATCGGTGATGCGATCACACTGGCCGTGAAACGCATCTACGAGCAGGATGCAGTGGGTGACGAACAGGTATTGATCGTCCTGACCGATGGCGCAAATACCGCCGGCGAGATCGATCCGATCAAAGCAGCCGAGCTTGCGCAACAGATCGGATTGCGAATTTACACGATCGGCATTGGCGCGGAACAGATGCTGGTGTCGTCGATTACCGGTGGACTGCGACCTGTCAATCCGTCGGCGGATCTCGACGAAGAGACGCTGACCCGGATTGCGGCAATCACGGGCGGGCAATATTTCCGTGCGAAGGATACCGCCGGCCTGCAAGATATCTATCGCCTCCTCGATAAAATGGAACCTGTCGCCGAACCCGAGGCGGGCTTCAGGCCCGTCAAGTCTCTTTACTACTGGCCGCTGGGCGGGGCTTTCGTGCTAACGGTTTTTCTTTGTGTCATGGGACTGTTGCAGGGACTGCAGGTTTCGCGGCTGATAAAGGCGGGACTCAATGCTGGCTGATTTCCACTGGCTCCGGCCCGAATGGCTCTGGGCGTTGCCGCTTGTAGCACTCATCACGTTTGCGATGACGAGACGCGAGCTGGCACCAGGCAATTGGCATAGGATCGTCGATCCCGCGCTGGCGCCATATGTTCTGTCCCGCGCAGCATCGGGGCGGCACAGCTACCGGTGGTGGTTGATGGCGCTCGGCGGAATCATTGCAGTCTTGTCACTGGCCGGCCCGAGCTGGAACCGTGTGGAGCTGCCCGTGTTTCGTTCGGAACAGGCGATGGTGATCGCACTTGATTTATCGCGATCCATGGACGCGCAGGACCTGACGCCGAGCAGGCTGACGCGCGCGAGGCTCAAGATCCTGGATATTCTCGAGCGGCGCAAGAGTGGCCAGACTGCACTCGTCGTCTATTCCGCCAATGCGTTTACAGTGACACCGTTGACGACCGATGTGGATACGGTCGCTGCGCTCGTCAACAGCCTTGGCACCGATATCATGCCGAGCCGTGGAAGTTATCCCGTAGCAGCGATTAACAAAGGCCTTCAGCTCCTGCAGCAGGCCGGCGTCGGCCACGGCGAAGTGCTGTTGATTACAGATGGGGGGACCTCGCCGGCCGCGGAACGCGCCGCCGCTGATTTGTACGATGCCGGATATACCTTATCAGTCATGGGAGTCGGCACGCGGGAAGGTGCGCCGATTCCGATGGCCGGCGGAGGCTTTGTCACCGATCGGTCAGGACAAATAGCCGTACCAAAGCTTGAGGCACAAGAGCTTCGCAGCCTGGCTGCCGCCGGACACGGCCGGTACATGGTCTTATCGGCTGACGACAGGGACCTGGATGCTTTGCTGTCGGGAGTCATCGATTCCTCTTCTGCATCTGACGCATCTCTCGCGACGGACCAGTGGCAGGAAGAAGGGCCCTGGCTGTTGTTGTTGCTGTTGCCCCTTGCTGCTTTTGCTTTCCGGCGTGGATGGGTACTTGCCATCGCCTTCGTACTGATGCCGGTTGCCGAACCGGTTCATGCGTTCGGCTGGGACGACATTTGGCTAACAAAAGATCAGCAGGCGCAGCGGCAGCTGGCCGAAGGCAGTGCCGTCGATGCCGCAACACTATTCAAAGACCCGGTGTGGCAGGCAGTCGCGCGCTATCGTGCGGGTGAGTACGCTGGCAGTGCCAGCGGCTTTGCCGCGCAGGAAGACACAGAGAGTCTTTACAACCTGGGCAATGCACTGGCGCGGCTGGGTGAGTTTGAATCGGCGATCGATGCTTACGAGCAGGTACTCGAGATTAATGCCGGCAATGAAGATGCACAATATAACCGGGATCTGATAAAAGACATGCTCGACCGGCAACAAGAATCTGAGAGCGACCAGGACGCCTCGTCGCAGTCCGGGGGCGGAGGGCAACAGACCGAAGGTGAGGGCGATCAGGATCAATCGGGCGCCGAAGGAGAGGCAGGCGATCCGGGCGGAGAGGCGGGCGATTCATCGCGCAGCCAAGACGAGATGAATCAGGATGACCTCGAGGCGATCCGGGCCGAGCTTGAGCGGGCTGCGCAGGAAGCGGCGCGCCAACAGCAGGGCGAAGTGCAGGACGCCGAGGACATGAGTCCCGCGAACGACATTGCACAACGTCGCGCGCAAGAGCAGCGACAGGCCATGGAACAGTGGCTCCGCCGCATTCCGAACGATCCGGGCGGTCTCTTGCGAAGGAAATTCCGCTATCAGTATCAGAGATTGGGCCGCGACCAGGACGGCAATAATCTCTGGCCCGATGACGAGGTGCAACCGTGGTAGGCCGCGCTACTCAGCTCCTGCTTTTCATGGCTGCGGTGGCTCTGCCGGTTCTGAGTGCCCAGGCAGCAGTAACAGCCAGCATCGACCGGGCGGACATAGAGATCAATGAATCGTTCATGCTCAAGCTAACGGTCGACACAGATATCGATACCGAGCCGGATGCCTCCGTACTCGAGGCTGACTTCAATATCGGACAACGAAGCCAGCTTAGCAATACCACAATCATCAACGGCCAGATCAGCCGCAGCAGGACCTGGACATACGTCCTGATGCCGAAGCGGGCGGGCGACCTTGTCATACCGCCAATCATCGCCGGCAATGCGCAAAGCAGGCCGCTGCACATTGCCGTTGCGCCGCAGTCGAAAGCGGTGCCGGGCGAAGCAGACATTTTCGTGTCGGCCGAAGTCGATCGCGACACGTCCTATGTACAAGCGCAAGTGCTTTACACTGTTAAAGTCTACCGGTCGGTTGCAACTCGCCAACCGCGATTGAGCGAACCCGATTTAGGCGGCGTCGAAGTACTCATCGAGCTTGCCGGTGAAGAGCGCATTTACGAGTCCATACTGAACGGCAAGAACTACAATGTCGTCGAACGCGTTTATGCATTATTCCCGCAGGAGAGCGGCGAGCTGTCGATAGCCCCTGCCCGTTTTGAGGCGCGTGTCTTGCGCGGCGGCCGGATCACGGGACGGAAAGTATTCGAATCCGAGCCACTGACGGTGGTCGTCAATCCCATTCCTCCGCCTCCACCTGAGTTTCCGAACGCGGCATGGCTGCCGGCAAAGTCGGTGGAGTTAAGTGAGGTCTGGTCGCGTGAACCTGACAGGCTGCCGGTCGGTGAACCGATCACACGGCATGTGACCACAACGGCATTGGGACAGCTGTCGACCCAGATTCCGGTGATTGACCCGGCCGTCCCGGATAGCGTCAAAATCTACCCGGACAAGCCCGAGCTTCGTATAACTGCGGAGCCGGGCGGCATCAAAGCCATGCGCAAGGACCAGTACGCAATGATTGGCGTGCATGCGGGTGTCGTCGAGCTACCGGCACTCCACTTGCCGTGGTGGAATATCGAGCCGGGCGAGTGGCAGGTCGCGAGCTTGCCGTCGCGCAGCCTCACGATTCTGCCATCGGGCGAAACGGCATTGCCTCCTCTGATCGAGCAGGCAGTGGAAGCACCGCCTGGAGCGGAGACGACCAAGCTCGAGAGTGGCTTCTGGCGGCGCGTCAGCGAAGGGCTCATCGCATTGTGGTTGCTGACGGTGCTCGCCTGGTGGTGGTCGCGCCAGCCTGACAAAAAAACGAAGGAGCGCGAACCTCCACCCATTCACAGGCAGCAGGCGAAGTTTCTCAAAGCAGCGCGCCGGGCTGCTCTTTCCGGCGATGCTGCGACTGTTAAATCTGCCGTATTGAGCTGGGGCAGATTGCAATGGCCGAACGAGTGGCCGCGGAACCTCGGCGACTTCGCGTCTCGCGTATCGGACCCGCTCGCAGGTGAACTGGAAGCGCTTTGCAGCGCAAGCTACGGTCCGGGGGACGATGGTCCTGCGAACGGCGATTCATGGAACGGCGAGAATCTCGCGAAAGCATTGCGCTCATTCGCCGTCAAATCAAATGACTCTAAGGATGCTGGGGCAGACGACCTGCCGCCTTTGATGCCCGGTTCGCCTGCGTAGTGCGATGCAATGATTTGAATCCAATCGTACAGACACTGTCAAACTTGATCGGGCTCGAATGGCCGCATTCACCGAAAGCGACCTGTAATATGGATGAGTTTCGGGGCGATTGAGGGGCCGCTACCGACCCGAAGCGGAAATTGCGGACTGCTCGAAAAATGCAAAATTACGTTAGCTATCAGGCAAATTGTCCACCCGTCTACTATGCTTAGGTGGTAACAACGACAAAGCCAAACCCGCCAAAAGATCTGCCTCCGCCGGAGATCTGGCGTATTCTTCACAGCCAAGCAGGTGGTGCCATATCAGAGACGCATGCGGAGGATAGAATAGCAATGTTCAAAAAGGCAGATAATGACGATAGGCTGGATATAGCCTCATCATCCCGAATCGGGCAGACGCGGCCGATACGGTCCAAAAACGTGTACGTCATCGGACCAACACTGGTTTTCAAAGGTGAGCTGTCGGCAGACGAAGACCTGATCATTGAATGTCGAATAGAAGGCACAATTGCCCATCACAAGATGAATCTCACGGTGGGCAAACAAGGTCGGGTCAAAGCAGACATCGATGCCACCTCGGTCATCATCGAAGGACAGCTTGTCGGCGACATCCGAAGTGATGGGATTGTCACGCTGGCCAAGGGCGCCGATGTCGAAGGCAATATTTTCTGCGCCCGTATCGTCATGGAGGACGGCGCGAGATTCAAAGGAAAAATCGACATGGGAGAACCACCGAAGGTAACAGTGTCGAAAGAACCTGTGCAGACCGAACCCGTTCGCGCAGAAAAACCCCGCACAGTGGCGGGGCAAACGGGAAAAGCGAGCGTGTATTGATTCCCGGAGATCGTGAAAATCGAGACTGAGCTGACCTCAAAAAACACCTGCCTGACTTGCTCTGCCTTGGCCTTGTTGAGATAGCTTAGCAGTGACGTGCCGTTCACGGCTGACGACAGGTAACTGTCGTTTAATGAGCTGGTACACAAAAAACTGCATCGGTCAGGAATAGCATAAAAAGCCGTTTAACATGTCTGCTCCTGGCTGTTCTCTGACTGTCAGATTGCCGAAATCGGCGATGTTTGACTGGCCGCTTTGGATGAAAGCTGCCGTTCAATTTAGGACCTCGGAAAAATCATTGCCGAGCGTCCGCTATGTCCTCAGAAGCTGCCGATCAAGT
>JAPUKV010000175.1 GCA_027295475.1 Pseudomonadota bacterium | reverse complement strand
AAATCAGACTTGACGATTTCGTCAAAGAGACCGCGGCCCCACTCGTCGGTTCCGAGACCCGGTCCGATCGCGAGCGTGTCGACTTTGTCGAGCAACGGCTTCAAATCGGAGGGTTTGTCGACCGCATGACACATCAGTTCCGGACGGCCGGTTGATATCGCCGCGGCATGCGACGGATGTGTTGCAACGCTGACCCGCCCGGTACCGCTGCGAAGCGCCGCCTCTCCCGCCAATCGAACGGCTCCGGGCATGCCGGGCCCACCGCCGACCAGCAACAGATGTCCGAAATCTCCTTTGTGAGCACTTCTTTTTCTTGCCGGTAACTCGCGCAAGAAGGCGTCGTAATCGATTCTGCGCAAAAGTACTGCCGCATCGTCATAGCATTTGCCGGGAATCTGCAGGTCCGAAAACCGTAGTTCACCGACACAGTCCGGGCCATCATGCAGGAACAGCCCTGTTTTCAGGCCGACGAACGTCACGGTCAAATCGGCGCGCACGACTGCGCCGCGGATCGCGCCGGAATCACCGTCGAGGCCACTCGGGATATCGATCGCCAACACGGGCGAGGCATGGGCGTTGATCGCATCCACAACGTCCGCGAGGTGTCCCTCGACGTCGCGCATCAGTCCGCTGCCGAGCAAGGCATCGACAATCAGGTCGACATGTGGATCAGGAGCGCCGTCCCAGGCCACAACGACGCCGCCGTCGGCAACGAAATCGCCGTAAGCAGTTGCCGCATCGCCTTGCAGTTTGTCCGGCGGTGTCAGCGCAATGACAGAAACGACAACTCCCTGTTGCGCCGCAAGTCGTGCAAGTACGTAGCCGTCGCCGCCATTGTTGCCCGCGCCGCAGAAAACCTGCCATCGTTTCGCCTCGGGAAAGAAACTGAAGGCCTCGTTCAGCACCTCCATCGCTGCCGAAGTCATAAGCGTGTAGCCGGAGATGCCGAGACCGTCGATCGCCGCGCGATCAACGTGGCGGACTCCTTCTACCGAATAAATGTTGTGGGGCAAGTTACACATCGGGAAGGTCTGATTATACTGGTTGATATCGAGGATCATCCGATTGAATCAAATAAGTAAAATCCGCAAGCCCGATCTGCAGGACCTGGCAATTCGTATAAAGGAGTGGGCTAAAGAGCTTGGTTTTCAGCAGGCAGGCATCAGCGATATCGATCTGCAGCAGGCCGAGAAGCGCCTGGTCCAGTGGCTGGCCCGGCAGTTCCACGGCGAAATGCACTATATGCACCAGCATGGCTTGAAGCGGAGCCGACCCGCGGAACTGGTCCCGGGCACCGTCCGCGTCATTTCCGTACGCATGGATTACCTGCCGGAGGAGCAGGCGACGCCCGCAGAGCTGCTCGACCACCCGTCCAAAGCCTATATCTCCCGCTACGCGCTGGGACGCGACTATCACAAAGTATTGCGCAGCAGGCTCAAGGCGCTGGCTCGAAAGATTACAGACGACACGGGTGCACACGGCTGTCGCGTTCTCGTCGACAGCGCTCCCGTCCTCGAAAAGCCGCTGGCGGAAAAAGCCGGTCTCGGCTGGATAGGCAAACACACGAATTTGCTCAACAAAGACGCCGGTTCGTGGTTTTTCCTCGGCGAGTTATACACCGACCTTCCACTGCCGGTCGACAAACCGGAAGAATCGCATTGCGGCAGTTGCCGGGTCTGTCTGGATGTCTGCCCGACCGCAGCGATTGTCGGGCCGTACGAACTCGATGCACGGCGATGCATTTCCTATCTGACCATCGAACTGAAAGGCACGATCCCGGAGGAATTTCGCAAACCGATCGGCAACCGAATTTACGGTTGCGATGACTGCCAGATTTTTTGTCCCTGGAACAAGTTTGCGCAAGCAACGGGCGAGTCGGACTTCGCCCCGCGCCACGGCCTGAGCACCATTGACCTGACGGAGCTTTTTCGCTGGTCCAAAGAGACCTGGCTTGCCAAGACCGAAGGCAGTGCGATAAGGAGAATCGGCTATCAACGATGGCTGCGCAATATCGCCGTCGCGCTCGGCAATGCGGAATCAACCCCCACGGTCATCGATGCCCTGAACGCCAGGAGCGATACGGGTGACGAACTCGTCGACGAGCACGTGCACTGGGCCATACAACAACATAAGCATGTTGAATCCGAAGAAAGAAAGAATCAAAACAAGGATGCAAAACGTGTTTGAAACGACGCACACAGATTATCTTGTCCCGTTCGATGGCAGTTTCAGAGTTGCGAATTCACCGACCCATCCGTCGATCCCTGAAAAGTGGCGAATGAAAAAGCGCCTCGAGACGGCAATCGAACGGCTCGACGATTTGCAGAGGGTTCTCTGGGCGAGCGACCGGCACGCCTTGCTCATCATTTTCCAGGGCATGGACTCTTGCGGCAAAGACAGCACGATTCGGGCCGTAATGCGTGGCATAAATCCTGCGGGTTGCCAGGTCTTCAATTTCAAACAACCTTCCAAAATGGATCTGGATCACGATTTTCTGTGGCGCACTTCGCGCTGTTTGCCCGAGCGCGGACTTATCGGCATATTCAATCGTAGTCAGTACGAAGAAGTACTCGTTGTCCGTGTACACCCGGCGCTATTGAAATCACAAAAATTGCCGCGAGAGATCGACCTGCACACAATCTGGGAGGAGCGGCTGGAATCGATTCACGACCAGGAAAAGCACCTGGCCAGAAACGGTACGGTCATCCTCAAGTTCTGGCTGAACGTATCTCGCGAGGAGCAGAAAAAGAGATTACTGGCGCGGCTTAATGACCCGGGCAAGCATTGGAAATTCGAATCGGGCGATATCGCGGAAAGAACGCACTGGGATGCCTACATGCAGGCGTACGAGGCCACATTGAACGCGACGTCACGCTCCTGGGCACCCTGGTATGCGATTCCGGCGGACAGCAAGCCCTATATGCGAGCCCGGGTCGCCGAGGTCATCGTGGATGCGCTCTCCGGACTCGGCCTGGCCTATCCGCAACCGTCCGCCGAGGAAATGGAGAAATTCGAAGAGGCTCGCATACACCTTGCCGGACCGGATGGAGAATAAGACCCCGGTCTGTTCGAACCAGCCCTGATGGGACATTCGGGCTATATCGCCACAATGATGTTGTCGATCAGCCGCGCAGTACCGAGGCGCGCCGCAGCCAGGATTACGATCTCATCGTTATCCCGGTCGGGGGGTTCCAGGTTTTCGGCGCGGCGGATGCCGACATATTCGGGATCAAAACCGGCATCACGCAACGCATCTATCGCCTGCTGTTCGAGTTCCTCATAATTTCGTTTGCCCGCCTGCAAGTCGTTACCTGTGCCTTGCAGGACAGAGTAGAGCGTTGGCGCTATCGCCCGTTGCTCGTCGCTCAGATATTGATTACGGGAGCTCAGCGCCAGCCCGTCAGCCTCGCGTTGTGTCGCCCCTGACACAATCTGTATCGGCAGTTGAAGGTCATCCACCAGGCGTCGTATGACCAATTGCTGCTGGAAATCCTTTTGCCCGAATATCGCGACATCCGGTTGCACGAGACTGAACAGGCGACTGACGACAGACGTAACCCCGTCAAAGTGTCCCGGTCGGAATACACCGCAAAATTCCGCAGTGATCACCGGCACGGTAACCGACGTCGCGTTATCGATTCCGAATGGGTACATCGTCTCTTCATCGGGTACGAACAGCAGGTCGGCTTTGACCGTTTTGAGGCGCCTCCTGTCACGCTCGAGCGTACGCGGATACTGGTCAAAATCGTCACCTTCGCCAAATTGCGTTGGATTGACAAAAATCGACACGACAACACGCTCGGCATGCTCGCGCGCCAGCGAGACCAGGCCGAGATGACCGTCATGCAGATTGCCCATGGTAGGCACAAGCGCAATATGCTCGCCACTGTGTCGCCAGTCGACAAGCTGCTCTCGCAAGGCTTCACTGGTACTGACTTCTAGCATGTATTTGTCTCAGGAAAAGCAGTGTTCGGGCGCAGGATATTTTCGATCCTTTACGGCCTGCACGTAAGCTTTGATCGCGTCCAGAGGCGACTGCTGACCTACCGTGAAATTCTGCACGAACCGCGGCGTGCGCCCCTGTGTAATGTCCAGGATGTCATACAGAACCAGTATCTGGCCATCAACAGACGGACCGGCTCCGATGCCGATGACCGGTACCTGGACTGCTTCGGTGATTGCTTTGCCAAGCTCGTTAGGAACACATTCCAGCAACAAGAGGTCCGCGCCGGCCCCCTCCAGTTTCCTGGCGCTTTTGATCATCTGTTTGGCTTTGTCGGGCTCCCTGCCCTGCACTTTGAACCCACCGATCTTGTGCACCGACTGCGGTTTGAGCCCCAGGTGTGCACAGACCGGAATATCGTGCTTGGCCAGATGCTCGACGATTTCAACCTGACCGTCTCCGCCTTCGAGCTTGATCATCATCGCACCGCCGTCCTGCATCATGTGCACGGCGTTATCCAGCGCCTGCGCCGGCTCGACATAGCTCATGAAGGGCATGTCCGATACGAGGAATGCGCGGCGCAGGCCCCGGGCGACATTGCGCGTGTGATAAATGATATCGGAGACCGTCACAGGGACTGTCGTATCGTGCCCCTGAATCACCATGCCCAGCGAATCGCCGACAAGCACCAGATCGACTCCGGCCTTGTCAACGAGCACCGCGTAACTGGCGTCGTAGGCGGTCAGGCAAACAATTGGCTGACCCTCCGATTTCATTTTTGCGAGCGTCGCCACGTTGACCGGCGGCTCAGCCATCCCACGCTGTTCAAGCTGCGTATACATTCACTTTTTTCCTGATTCAGGCGAGCGCGATCGCAGCAGGATTGAAAAAATGCCGTCCGCCCGTTGTCCGCTTAATTTGCTGAAACAACTCTTCATAATCTGATTCATTATGAACCGGATCAATGGTTGACGCGTTGACGATCAGAAGCGGCGACTCATCATAACTGTGGAAGTGACGTGCATAAGCTTCCGTTAACCTTTCCAGATAGCGACGATCGATCAGGCGTTCATAGGGTATGCCGCGTTTCGCGATTCTTTGCAGCAGGGCATCGACCGTCGCCTGTAGATAAATGACGAGATCCGGAACCGGCGCTTCAATTTCCAGTTTCTCGTAAATCTGTTCGTACAAGGCGAGTTCCTCGCGATCGAGATTCAATTCGGCGAATAACCGGTCCTTGTCAATCAGGAAGTCCGCCACCCGGACTGGCGAGAACATATCGGACTGGCGAAGCTCCTCTAACTGGCGTGCTCGCTGAAAAAGAAAGAATAACTGCGCAGGCAACGCAGCACTTCGACCGCTACGATAGAAGCGCTCAAGAAACGGATTTTCCGTGAGATGCTCAAGCACCACTTCGCCGTAAAAACTATCCGCCAACCGCCTTGCCAGGCTGGATTTTCCAACGCCGATCGGACCTTCGACAACGATGAAGCGTGGCGCATCACCACTCTTTTTAATTTCTCTGACTGTCACGGTGGCATCACTTCATCAGGTCAGTTTCTCGATTCGGGGTTTTGTCGTATCTACGGCTGCAGCAAGACTGCACACACTGCCCAGCCCCGGAATTTGCAATTGCGGCGCGATATCGCGCAAAGGCAACAATACAAAATTTCGCTGGCTAATGCCCGGGTGCGGCACTTTTAGATCCTTCTCGTCAATGGAGGCGCCGGAATAGACCAGCAGGTCGAGATCGATTATTCGTGGCCCCCACTTGATATCGTCGCGCGACCGCCCCTGTGCCCGTTCGATCTCCTGCAGACGTCCAAGCAGGCTGGCGGCATCCAGTTGGGTGAGCAATGCGCTCACCGCATTGATGTAATCTGGCTGATCCGAGCCGTCCAGGGCCGCGGAGCGGTACAGTGGTGATGTCTTTATGAGTACCGTGGCGTCGATAGCGCCGAGCGCCGCGGCGGCCCGCTCCACCTGTTTCCGCGGAGAATCGAGATTACTGCCAAGACCAACATAGGCTGGCCGCCAACGCGGGCCCCGGGCATTCACGATTGCTTCGCCTGTGCCGCTCGCCGCCGGCGCGGCCTCCTCCTGCGCTGTTTCGTACCGGGTTTGGGTCCGATCTCAAAGCTCCTGGCTCGTTGCTCTGCATCTTGTTTTTGTACCTCCGTCCAAAACCGGCCGACCTCACCTTTGAGTTCACCGACTCTGACGCGCAACATCATGAAATCGTAAGCTGCACGAAAACGGCGATGTTCCAGCAGCTTCAGCGCTCTTTTCCCCTTCATAACCAGGAACCGCGGTTGTAGTGCGAGCATCTCGCGCATCGGCGCAGTAAAGCGCTTGGGGAGTGAGATACGCGGCTGCTGCTGACCAGCAACCTGGTACGCAGCAATTGTCAGGGACTGTGCCTCCGACATCTTCTCCTGGGAACGCAGTTCTTCGGCCAGGCGACGCACCGGCGCCCAGAGAAATACGCCGATCAGGAACATGGGCGTCACGGACTGGTCAGCCGCCACGCGTTTGTCAGAATTCTTGAGCGCTGCGTTTACAAACGTCAGGAAATTATCGTCTCTCTCAATTTCATCATTCGTCTCGCGAAAAAGTTGTGCAAAAAGCTTATGCCTTCTGAGCAATGCAAACGTTTTTTCCGCATATCCCGTCTGAAAAAGTTTGAGAAACTCATCAAAAAGTCGAGCCGCCGGAACGTTCGCAAGGAGATCCGTCAGCCCTCCTATAGCCTCAATGATTTTGGCGTCAATCCTGAAATCCAGTTTCGCGGCGAATCTCACCGCACGAAGCATTCGTACCGGATCTTCACGAAGTCGTTTGCGTGCATCGCCGATCACTACGATCCTGCGATTTTCGATGTCTTTTATACCACCGACATAATCCCAGATGCTGAAATCGGCGATGTTGTAATAGAGCGCATTGCACGTGAAATCCCGCCGCCAGACATCTTCGTCGATGCTGCCATAAACATTGTCACGCAGAATTCGGCCCTCGTGATCGTGCGCCACATCGACATGCTTGTCATTGCCATCTGCCGGGGCCCTGAACGTCGCAACTTCGATAACCTCACGGCCAAAGCGGATATGTGCCAGCCTGAACCGCCGCCCGATAAGGCGGCAATTGCCGAACAGGGCCCTGACCTCTTCGGGGTGCGCGTTAGTCGCAATATCGAAGTCCTTCGGATGCAACTCGAGCAACGCATCACGCACACTGCCGCCTACCAGAAACGCCTGAAATCCCGCCTTGTGCAAGCGGTAGAGGACTTTGAGCGCGCTCTTGGAAATTTCTGCCCGCGATACATTGTGGGCCGGGCGGGGAATGATTTTGGGCTTTCTGCGTTTTTGAGACCCGCTGCTTTTCAATAGAGTTTCCGCTTGAGGATTGGAAATGCCGCCGTATAATAGCAGCCCCCGCGAA
>JAPUKV010000174.1 GCA_027295475.1 Pseudomonadota bacterium | reverse complement strand
GACGTTAATATTATGGTTACCGTATTTGACCTGATACCGCTCGCTGATTTCGGGTACGAACGCTTCGACGTGTCGGGATCCACGTACCAGAGCAGCTGCATCGTCCGTTGTCAGTGTCCGCAAGTTCCTTGCGACGCCGTGGTTGAACCAACTGCCGGCAGCAATCGACAGGATGTCGCCGCCAAGTGCTTCCATTTGCTCATCGATCGCGCGCTGCGCCCCGGTGCCGAGTGCGACCATCGTAATGACGGCCGCGACACCGATGATAATGCCAAGCATCGTCAATGCCGCACGGAACAGATTGCCACGAATCGATTGGAGCGCAATCCAGAATGTTTCTGACATCAGCACAGGTTCAGTCTCTCTCTCACTTGCGCTTCGCGATGCCGGGCACGCCACGGATGCGGCGTGAGATAAAGCGCTGCAACTGTTCCTGAGTCTCGACCAGGTGTGCGCTGGGCAACAACAATACTTTGTCGGTCGCGTCGAGGCCGGAGATGATCTCAACGCGGTCGAGATCTGTCAGCCCTGCGCGCACGTTAACAATTTGCGATTCACCGTCAGCATCGACGACAACCCAGAAGTTTCCTCCGAACCGATAGTCGGTCGCCGAAGACTCGTCACCCGCCGGCCCGTGCCCGGGCGATCTGCCTGTACCTTGAAACACACGCCGCATGAGCTGTTGCTCGCTTGCACTCATGGTCTGGCCGCTACGGCGCTTCGCCATGAGCTCATGAACTTTTTCGGGCTCGACGCCCGGCGGCAACTGGATTGTACGGTCACCCATCCTTATTGTTGCCGCGGCATCGGTGCTTCGTGAGTCTTCTTTGGATCCGCCAGGGTCGAGTTCGGCACGCAAGTCTGACTCGCTCATACCCAGAATCCCGGCGGTGGCGACCACATCACGCTCCGTACGCAATGCGATCACGGGAACTGTCAGCACGTTGTCGCTTCTGGCAACCGATACTTCGATCTCGGCGTTCATCCCCGGCATCAGAAGCCCTTCGGGGTTTTGCAGTGAGATAAGAACCGCGAACATGGTGACATTCTGCTCGACCACGGCTTGCGGCTCGATCTTCGTCACTTCTCCACCGAACGGCTGGTTCGGATAGGCCGCAACTGTGACGCTGGCAGTCATGCCTGGCCTGACCTTGCCAATATCTGTCTCGTCGACCAGCGCACGAATCCGGACGGCGCTCAGATTCGCCATTGTCAGCAACAGCGTTCCGCCACCGAAGTCCTGCGTGGGTGAAGAAATTACCTGACCTTTTTCGACTGGCTTCGCGAGAATCGTTCCTGACACCGGTGCCCGAATATCGGTGTCTTCTACGGCGATCCGGGCGTTTTCGACTGCGACTGTGGCGCTCACAACCTGTGCCTCGGCATTCGCCAGCTCCAACACCGCCGCTTCGTGATCCGATTCAGTATATGTGCCTTTCTTCAGGAGGGATTTGGCACGCTCCATCTGGGTTTCGGATATCGTACGCCGGGAATGGGCCGCTTTTAGTTCCGCCTCGGCCTGGGCCAGACGATTTCTGACCGTTCTTGGATCAATGTGAACGAGCAGGTCGCTCGCTTCGACGTAGTCACCGATTTCCACAAGCAACTCGAGCACCTCGCCCGACGCTTTGGATTTCACCTCGACAATCGCCAGGGGCTCAACGATGCCCGACGAGTCGACGCTGACCTCAATAGACCGCCGTTCGACAGATGCCGAATCATAAATCAGCGTATCGATTTTTTCTTCGCCGCACGCGACAAGTAATAGCCCGCATAACGCAATAACTATTGACTTCATTTGTTCTCTTCCGCTACCGAGTCGCTGACGACTTTGCCATCGCTGAGGCGAATGCTGCGCTTCGCATGGTTGGCAACATGTTCTTCGTGCGTAACAAGTATCAGCGTATTGCCCGCTTCATGGAGTTGATCAAACAGGCTCATAATTTCATTTCCGGTGTTCGAGTCCAGATTGCCTGTCGGTTCATCCGCGAGCAGTATGCTTGGATTGGTTACGAGTGCTCTCGCAATCGCAACCCGTTGTCGCTGACCGCCCGACATTTCCGACGGGCGGTGGCGCATCCTGTCCGCAAGCCCAACTGTCTCCAGAGCATGCGCTGCCCTTTCGTGTCTGTCTTTGCGGCGCAGTCCCGCATATATAAGTGGCACCTCGACATTACTCAACGCTGTCATCCGTGACAGGAGATTGAAGGTCTGGAAAACAAATCCGATCTCCTTGTTCCTCGCTCTGGCGAGTTGATGATCGTTCATTGCCGACACCGGCTGGCCGTTGAGCCAATATTGCCCATCTGTCGGTGTGTCCAGGCAGCCGATAACATTCATCAAAGTCGATTTCCCGGAGCCGGACGGACCCATGATCGCCGCGTATTCGTTTATCTCTATGCTGAGAGACACGTTATCCAGGGCACGAATGGTCTCCTCGCCCATTTGATAGAAGCGCTCGATATTTTGCAGCCGAATCACCGGGTTCCGGCCATCGGCATTTGCTAAGGATTCGCCGTTCAAGATGCTGTCTTTATTCGGTTCTTGTGTTACCGAACGCTCGATATTAGCCCGATTATTGCACCAGTATGCCGGGCTTTTGGAACTACCACACAAGCAGACAGCAAAGAAATGTTAAGGGCCGCCAAGCGGACCGGCGCAAGACGGGAGTTACCGGGGGCTATTCAGCCGGCTTTTTCGAGCAAGTCGATATCTGAAACGTCGGCAACGCCGCGGCAGCGTGCTTTTGCCCGGTACATCGCTTCGTCTGCGGCGCGCAACAGACCGGTCAGGGTGCTGGCATGCTCCGGATACAATGCCAGTCCGATGCTTGCAGCACAGTGGAGTGTCTCGGTGCCGACAATGTAGGGCTCTTCCAGGCACCTGGTCAACCTGGCCGCGAGCTTCTCGGCAACTTCAGGCGTCACATTCGAAACCAGAGCAACGAACTCGTCACCACCGGGACGGCCGATGATGTCGTGGGTCCGGAGGCTCGTTTGCAGGCGTTCTGCAGCGATCGTCAATATCTGGTCGCCTACCTCGTGGCCGCACTTGTCGTTTATCTGTTTGAAATCGTTCAGATCGATGAATAACAACGCACCGGTCGCATTATCATCGCTATTCGACAGCCTCTTGGTCGCATCCCGTTCAAACCCGCGCCGATTCAACACGCCGGTCAGTGGATCCAGCCAGGCGATGGACTCCATATGTATTTCTCTTGCTTTTCGAGCCGTCATGTCGAACAGGGAAACCGCGACATCGTCGCCCACCGGCTCACCGATAAGGCGCAGCCACTCCTGATTCGAATCGGTACCAACCCTGACCTCCGTGTCTATTACTTCCCCGCTCTCCGCCGCTGCCAGGAATCGCTCGAACAAGTCCGCAGAATCGCGCGAGTCCATTCCGCTGGAAGCGAGATTTATTATTCCGCCTGCTGTTAGTCCAATCATGTCCTCCCGGCTAGTCTTCAAGTATCGCGCCGCAGCAGCATTCGAAAAAATGCAGCGGAGTGACCTTTCTGCGCCCTCGCCAAACCAGCGCATCCGAATGCTGCCATTGACCGAATGATTTACCAGCGTGCGCTGCAACATTTCGCTGCCGCCAATTTCTTTTTTCGCTTTCTCAACGTCGCTAACGTCGTGAAACATCAAGACACGCCCCGGTCGGGCGGCCGCTTTGGTCGATATCGGCGATACCTGCACGTGCAAGAAACGCCCCGTATCCGTCAGCATTTTCTGCGACTTGCCGGTATCGAGCGCCTTGTGAATCTCCGGGATCTCTTTTCCGAACACAGAATCCAGCGATTCGCGCAGCGCCTCGGATTCCGAAACGTTGAGCATTAATTCGGCGCCACGATTCAAGCCGATGATGCATTCCTTGTCGTCGACGATGACAACCGGGTCCTGCATATTTTGAAAAACGGTCTCGTACGCCATCGGCGAGAATTCGATAATCTGCTCGCCGATTACGAGCCAGGCATAGATCGGCAACATTGCCGCGAAAACAATCGGCACCGTGGAAATTGTATCGGGGCCTAAGCCGAAGTCATAAGCGGCAATCGCAATAGCAGGAGCAAACGCGGCACCCGCCAATATGAACAGCCCGCGACGGTTTGCCGGCGCGACGCCAGTACTGTGCATGACCAGCGTCAGAATACCAAGGCCGACAATTGCGTAGGTGTACGGCGCATGTAGCAACAGAAACCACGGTCCCCATTCGACCGGACGGGTAAGGAATTCACCCACCTCATTCGTCGCTGGCAAATGCCACATGAATTCGTGCGTGACATTTGTTGCGGCGACCAGGACCGACAGAATTGGCACAATCAAAAGTGCGGCGATGGTAGTCCTGGATGTCTCGGCACCCGTGTATTCACGGAAACAGACAAGGAGCGCGACAGGTACCAGGGCAGTGCCGAGGAAATGGCCCAACCGACCGATGGAGAATACAAAATAGGTCGTTGCCATTAACTCGATAGCGCCGCCCAGAACCCAGATACCGATGATGATGAACGTTGCGCCGACCAGAATATTGCCGATCTCACGCTTGCCGCCGATGAAGCGCATTCCCAGCAGCGCATAACAGACGGCGCTGATACAAAGCAGAACTGACAGAACAACTTCCAGGTTCATCGTAGTATTCGCGTGTTCTTGGGGCCCAAACGCAGGAATATGTGGCATTGTACTGAGCGCAAGCCTTTGATTCTGGGAACTGTTCCACAGCTTTTCGCCACTTCAACAGCTGCTGTGGTCGATTTTTCTCAGACTTTGGTCGAAACGCTCCCCCGCATGCCGCGTGCGGTAGGCTAAGTCCCTGTTTTTGGCTGATTTCACGGTATTGTGTGACGCATTCACTGGCCACCCGAACAGCTCCTGGCCGCAGCACTCCCATTGGGCGTCCGTGCTGACGGGCGATGTCTTATACAGGCAGCTTATTCTCTGGTCAGGCCAGGCTCGCCTCAAACAACGCCCAGTCCGGAACATCATCCTTGTCGAGCCTGGGCAACTCCGCCCGAATCAAATCGGGATACTTCCTTGCGCCACCGCAATTAAACAAGACCACGCGTTCGTCTGGTGTAAGCCAGCCCGAGCTCAAGAGATTTTCGGCTGCACCGATACAGGCAGCTGATTCGGGGCCGATAGAGATACCCTCGGCCTCGGTGCCAAGGCGCATCCACTCTGAAATTCGTTCTTCCGCTACCGCGACAGCGCAACCGTCGCTTGCCCTGATAGCGTCGAGAATCATGAAGTCACCGACGGCAGCCGGTACCCGCAGACCCAAAGCGATTGTGCTTGCGTCTTCGAATGGCTCCGCAAACTTTTCTCCTCGATCGAAAGCCCTGACAATCGGGCAACAGCCGTCGGACTGAACCGCGACCATGCGCGGCATGCGCTCGCCAGCCAGCCAACCGAGCTCATCAAGTTCCTGGAAAGCCTTCCACATGCCGATCAGGCCGGTGCCACCACCGGTCGGATAGAGAATGACATCGGGAAGCGACCAGTCGAGCTGTTCGGCCAGTTCGAGGCCCATCGTTTTTTTGCCTTCGATGCGATAGGGCTCTTTCAGGGTAGAAAAGTCGAACCAACCCATCGCCTCGCGCCCATCGAGAACAATCTTCGCGCAGTCGTTGATCAGACCGTTGACGAGATAGGCGTGCGCGCCGGCCTGGACGGCTTCGTATTGGTTGATTTCCGGCGTGTCCTCCGGCATGAACACAAATGCTTCCATGCCGGCTCTCGCCGCATACGCCGCCATCGACCCGCCGGCATTGCCAGCGGTCGGAATCGCAACTCTCTTGACGCCAAACCACTTCGCCATCGTGATAGCAACGGTCTGGCCACGGTCTTTGAACGAACCCGTGGGCATTTGCGATTCGTCCTTGATGAACAGATTGCTGAGACCCAGCGAGCCACCGAGCCGATCGCAACGTAACAACGGCGACATGCCTTCGCCGAGTGACACGACGACTCTTTCGTCCTCCGCCGGCAGAAGTTCGCGATACCGCCAGATTGTGGGCGGACGTTTTTGCAGGGCCTCTTTGTCCAACGCCCTGGAGACGGCACCCAGGTCATATCGAACCCAGATCGGCCTCCCTTCATGCAGCGTGTGCTGCTCGCGGGCTGGCAAGCGTGTGCCATCGATCGCGGCTTCGAGGTGGCTAACGTATGACGGCATGCCGGCACTCTAACGCATTCATTAGCCTGATATGTCGCTGTTATACTACCGGGCCCCGGGCTGCCGGGTTGCCGGGTTGCCGGCCGTATATGCCTGATTCCAGTGGAATCTACATAGCCGAGCGTCGCGGTTCCGGTTACAATCCGGACAGTTCAAACGCCCTGGACAAATGAAAAGAGCAATGAATCAGGGCACAATGAGCGTTGTTGTCCAAAATTTTAATAAGCAAAGAAGGACGGTTAGACATGCCTCTCGACATTACATTTACACTTAGCGACTCCGATCTCGAACACTTTCAGGCTATTGTCGATAAATCGAAATCGGCAGTGGAAAGCGATGAAAACACCGCCAATATCGAGGCTGCTGCCCGCCAGTTGATCGCAGACGCCAAGTCGACAGATCTGCCGATCTTTATCGCTGATCGTCTCTCAAAACTTGAAGTCGTTATCGACATGGTCGGTGACGAAGAATGGCAATTGAATGACGATGAACGTCGACGGGTACTCGGCGCGCTGGTTTATTTCTGCGACCCGGAAGACCTGATTCCCGACCATATCCCCGGCCTTGGTTTCCTTGACGACGCTATCTACGTCGAACTCGTCATCCGCGAACTCAAGGCAGAAATCGACTCCTACGAAGAGTTCGTCGAGTTCCGGGCCGCCGAAGAAAAGCGGCGCGCCGACCAGGGCCTGGAAACCAAAGTCGCGCGTGAAGAATGGCTCGCCGACAAGCGTGCAACGCTGCATACAAGAATGCGTAAACGGCGTCGTTCCCGCATATCCGGCAACGGCGGCGGCTGGCGTATGCGCTGGTAGGCACTCGTCACACGAGCTGTCCGTTGGGGCGGCCGTTTATACGTGGATGTACTTATATCGCGACAAAATCGCCGGGAGCGATTTTGGATAACGCCATAGGCGTTAGCCTGAAGGGCTGAGGGCAGGATGCCCGAAGCAACCGCAGGACGCGCGCGCGACGCAGCGGAGATTCCTTCCCCGAGCGGCCTGAAGATGCCTCTATCTAATAAAATCAACGGCCTGGCTCCGGATGGTCAGCCTGTGTTGTCAGCTGTCAGCTAAGCAGGCTTGGTCATTCTTGCGTGCCGGACACCGGGGCGTGGCAAGCCTTCAACTGCCAGAATTGTAGATTGGTTCCGAACTTGTTGAACATAATCGTTCAAAATTTCGGGCCAAATGGCCAATCTTGCAAAAATCGTTCGTTCCGCGATGCCTGGGACACGACTTCAGTTTCGCAGGGAACCCTACAGAGACAAAGGCGTGCGCCAGTTCCTGCGTGATGTTATTGCCATGGCCAACGCGGCCGCCGAGGGACCTCGGTACATCATTATCGGGACCGATCTAGACAAAAAGGGCATGAAGCGGCTGAAATCTGTGACACAGGACGATTTTTCCGGCAACCCCTCTTACCAGGCGCTCGTATCCGATTTCGTCGAGCCAGCCATCAAGCTTACGTACCAGGCAGTAACCGTTGACGGAAAACGGCTCGGCGTCTTCGAATTCGGCGACTGTGAGGATCACCCGTACATGATGCGCATCGACCACTGCGAAAAGTTGCGCCGCGGGGATGCATACATCCGTGTCGACGACATGCCGGTCAAGATGGGCCGTCGGCAACTGCAGGAAATGTTCGAGAGAAAATTCCACGACTCGGTATCGGCGAACCGGATCGAGATCGGCTTCCCGGGCGAGATCATTCACAAAAACCTCAAGATTCCAACAATCGATCTCGCTGACATGCCGTCGGCCAGCGCACGGGACAAGCTTAAGCAGCTTCTCGATCTTCAGGCCAATCTTGAAGACGGCGGTGCCAATTCGGGGGTGATCAGGCTCGCGCACACACGCCTGTTCGGTTCCGACAAGCCCTACGAAGCATGGACTCCTACCAGGCTCATGGACGAAATGGCAAAGATAGAAACGAAATACCAAACGGATGACCAGCATTTTTTGTTCGAGGCCAACGCACAAAAACTGCAACTCGTCGTTTATAACCAGAGCGACGAGCCTGTTCAGGACGCTTCACTGTCAATCGTGTTTCCGACTCACGAGGCATTTCACATCGCCAACCAACTGCCCAAAGTGCGGCAAAATGGCAAATACGTGGACAGGAGACCAGACGAAATCGCCGGCTATCCGGCTGTCAGTCTGAAAGATGATTCGATTCACGTCTCATATGCTCTCGGAGAAATTCCAACGTATGCGCCGATGACTGTCTTCGACATACCCTTGCGAATCTGCATCGGGTCAGATCTCAAAGGGCGACGGCTGGGAATACAGTATTCCCTTTTTGGGCGAAACTTGCGGAGCCCCGCAAAAGGGAAGCTGCGGCTGCTCTTTTAGAGAATTGGATCGCCCGCATCGCGAGCGATTCTTTATGTCCATTTGTCGATCGTCGGCGGGACATAGGATTCAATCCGCCGTATCAGATCCCCCGGTTGCTTGCTGACCAGCAACATTACCCGATGTGCCGTCCGCACAAACCCCTCCGCTTCGGCGTGATCGAGAAATGACAACAGGTGGTTGAAGTAGCCATTCACATTAAGAAGTCCACACGGCTTGTCATGAAACTGCAGCTGCGCCCAGGTCAGGATTTCGATGATCTCTTCCAACGTGCCGAATCCGCCCGGCAGCGCGATGAAGCCGTCAGACAGCATAGCCATCATTGCTTTTCTCTCATGCATGGATTCGACCACGTGCATCTTGGTCAGGCCGGGATGAGCAACTTCTTTTTCGAGGAGTGACCTGGGTATTACGCCGTGGACCGTGCCGCCGCCAGCAAGCACCGCATCCGCCAGCAGTCCCATCATTCCCGCTGAGGAGCCACCAAAGACGAGGTCAATATTGCGCTGTATGAGGATCTCGGCCACTGCCCTTGCTGCATCCGTATAGTCTGCACTTCTCCCGGCACTGGAACCGCAATAGACGCAGAGCCTTTTCATTGAGGACACGGTAATTCCGGGGACAGTGTATTTAATTCAGGATGTATAAGGTCGGCCTCAGGCGGCAGATCAAGAGTTGAGCACGCTGTCCTCGAAATCAAGACCGATGACGATCTTCAATCAAGAAGCTGCCGATTGCGATACTGAGCTGATGATCTTATGCAGAGCCGGACGCGTGGCCTGCATTTCCTCCGGCGTCAACGCGTCGAGTTCGTGCGGAAATACCAGCCATTCTGCCGTTTCCCTGATGCAGTAATCCGGTACGAGATCTGTCTCGTTCCTCGTGGGCTTGTACCATGGCACGGCGACACGAATGTCCTCGGGAGTGTTGCCACGAGCGCGCTTCGTCAACTCATCAATCACAGCCTTGATGGTATGACCGGTATCAAATACGTCGTCGACGATCAGAGCACGATCGTCGTAACAGACTTTCTTGATAATGTAGTTCAGGCCATGTACGGCAACCGCACCGCGCTCATCGACGCCCACATACGATGATGTGCGAATCGCAATATGATCGGACTCAATTCCGCAGTAAGCCAGTATTTCCTGGACCGCCATGCCGACCGGCGTGCCGCCACGCCATATCGCAATAATCAGCGTTGGCTGAAATCCGCTTTCCAGAATTCTGACACCCAGCTCGAACGAATCTGCGAGAAGGTCCTGTGCCGTTAAGACGGTCTTGTCCATGCCGATTCTCAATCTTAACGTTATACTCATACTACAGCACATCTCCCGTGACCGAGAAAAGAAATGAACAAGAGATTCATCGCGGCGAATGACCTTTTGCTCGACTCATTCCAGCTCGCGGTCAACATATACGAAGCGGGCTTCCGGCCGGACTTTCTCGTCGGTCTCTGGCGCGGTGGCAGCGCGGTCGGCATTGCCGTTCAGGAAGGCCTTGATTATTTGGGGATCAAGACCGATCACATTGCGATTCGCACTTCTTACACCGGTCTGCCGAAGTATTCGCAAATGGTCGACGGAACCAACGCAATTCGCGTCCATGGGGTCCAGTATCTGCTTGAAAACCTGTGTAACGAGCATTCCATGCTTATCGTCGATGACGTCTACAGCACGGGCTCCAGCGTCAACGCCGTTATTGAAACTTTGTCCGGCAAGACGAGGCGCAACCTGCCACATGATATTCGTATCGCAACGGTCTGGTACCGGCCAACGGAGCGGACGATGCGCCCGCCGGATTATTTTGTGCACGAGTGTAGCGACTGGCTGATCCTGCCTTACGAGCTATCCGGGCTGTCGATCGACGAGCTGCATGCCCACAAACCGGAACTCGCCGGTATCGTCGACAGGTTAAAACCGTTCATTCACGCCCGCGACAGCAAGCCCGCGGCCTAAATGACGGACAACCGGCAGTTCTTAAGAACTCTGTTTGACACGGCCGTCGCCGCCGCTCAGCCGGCGAACCTGATGGCTAAGAAATTACCTCCCTGTCCCAGGGGAAGAACCCTCGTCATTGGCGCCGGCAAAGCTGCTGCCTCTATGGCGCGTGCCGTCGAGGACAGCTGGCCCGCAGCGCTGTCAGGCCTTGTCATCACTCCGTACGGACATTCGCTTGCCTGTGAACGGATCGAGGTCGTAGAAGCAGCCCACCCGGTTCCGGATTCGGTCGGACTCGACGCCACGAAACGCATTCTGGCAATGGTCGATCACCTTTCTGGCGAGGATCTTGTTCTGTGCCTTCTGTCGGGCGGCGGCTCTGCCCTGCTGTCGATGCCTGCCGAAGGTATCAGCCTGCAAGAGAAGCAATCACTCACCGCCAAGCTGCTCCGGTCCGGCGCGAACATCGCCGAGACTAATTGCGTTCGCAAGCACCTGTCAGCCGTCAAGGGCGGCAGACTTGCAGTCGTTTGCTCGCCGGCACAACTTGTGACGCTGGCGATCTCGGACGTACCGGGCAATGACATTTCAGTGATTGCGTCCGGGCCGACGGTTCCTGACGAGACCAGCAGCAAAGCGGCGCTCGACATACTTCAAGCATACGACGTTGACGCGCCGGAAAACGTCCGTACACACCTGAGAAGCGCTGCCGCAGAAACACCCAAACCCGGCGACCCGGTATTTGCGGGATCAGAGACTGTGATTCTCGCCACCGCCGATGATGCGATGAATGCGGCAGCCCGGGCCGCACGCCAAATCAACATCGAGCCGCTGATTCTCGGCGACCTGGAGGGAGACGCTACCGAACTCGCACAGAGCCAGGCCGCGCTGGCCAGGGAAGTCGCCGCAGGCACCGGGCCTGTGCAGCCCCCCTGCGTCCTGATTTCCGGCGGTGAAACCACGGTCAGGGTACGTGGCAAAGGCAAAGGTGGCCGCAATTGCGAATATGCGCTGGCGCTTGCATTGGCGCTAGACCGTCGGCCGGGAATCTATGCGATAGCCTGTGACACGGATGGAGTCGACGGCACAGAAGACAACGCAGGATGCTATGTCATGCCGGACTCGCTACATCGCGCAGATAAGCAATCACTCGACGCCAAAAGTCTTCTGAATGAAAACGACAGTTATCGTTTTTTCTCTGAGATCGGCGATCTTGTCGTAACCGGACCTACCCGAACAAACGTTAACGACTTTCGGGCGCTCTTGATCACGAACCATTGATGAGCGGAGCCGAACCATCGATCGGTGCAGCATGAAGCGTCGATCACTCCACGCTATGCGCCAGTTCGCCCATCAGGTAGGTCGCCACGACGGCGCGATCATCACCGAGCATGATCAGGGCGAATAGTTTCTCAGCGACGTCATCTGACCTGCTGAGCCTGCGTGATGTAATCGATGTGGCCTGGGAGTCAAGCACGACGAAGTCGGCTTCTTTCCCTCGCTCGAAATTTCCGATCTTGTCATCGAGATAAAGTGCTCTGGCGGCCCCGAGTGTTGCCAGGTACAGCGCATTGAAGGGTGGTAAGGCTTGATCCTGCAGATGCAGAACTTTGTACGCCTCACTCACTGTCCGCAGCATACTCAGACTGGTACCGCCGCCTACGTCGGTACCCAAGCCGACGCGTATGTTTTTCTCTTGCGCCGATCGCAGATCGAACAGGCCGCTCCCAAGAAACATATTTGAACTTGGGCAGAAAGCGATCGCGCCGCCGTGGTCAGCCATCGACTTATGGTCCTGGTCATCGAGGTGCAGACAGTGCGCGAATACGGATCGTTCCCGTACCAGTCCAAAATGTTCGTAGACATCCAGGTAACTTCGGCTCCAGGAAAACTGCTTCGCGATCAGTTCGACTTCGTCCTTGTTTTCCGCCAGGTGCGTGTGCACATACACGTCAGGATGTTCACTCGCGAGGCGGCCAGCCTCGGCAAGCTGGCTCTCGCTGGATGTTACGGCAAACCGCGGCGTGATCGCGTAGCTCAGGCGGCCCTTTCCGTGCCACTTGTTGATCAGTTCCAGACTATCTGTGTAAGAGGACTGGGCGTCGTCTCTGAGTTCTTCCGGGCAGTTCTTGTCCATTAGAACTTTGCCCGCCAACAGACGCATGTTTTGTTTCAACGCTTTGTCGAAGATCGCGTCGACTGACTGCGGGTGAACTGTTGCAAACACCAGCGCCGTCGTTGTGCCGTTCCGCAGAAGTTCGTCGACAAAGAAGTCAGCGACCTCTGCCGCATGCGCCGCATCTGCAAATTTCTGCTCCGCCGGGTAGGCGTATCTATTGAGCCAGTCGAGAAGCTGCTCGCCATAGGATGCGATGATGTCGACCTGCGGGAAATGCACATGGCAATCGATCATGCCGGGAATGATCAGCTTGTCGCGATGCTCGACGACCTCTACGTCCTCGGACAGGCCGGGCAGCAGTGCCTCTGCTGCGCCGGTCTCACGCACATGGCCGTTCTCGACGATCAGCAGCCCGTCGTCGATGTATTCGACAGCCGAAGAATTGTTGTGATCTGTCGCGCTACCAGGATCGGCAAGGCAGTGCAGGATCGAAGCTCTGAATGCGGTAGTGGTCGCCATCATGACTACCCGGCAAGCAAGACAACAGGGTCGCTGAAGTAGTGCTCCTCGCAATTCTCGCCATCACCGCCGCGATCGACAATGAGGA
>JAPUKV010000173.1 GCA_027295475.1 Pseudomonadota bacterium | reverse complement strand
GGAGAACAGGGCCGCGAAGTGTTTGCGATTCCCGGTTCTATCCACAGCCCCCTGTCCCGCGGCTGCCATCAACTGATCAAGCAGGGCGCCAAACTTGTCGAAAGTGCGGAAGACATCGTCAGCGAGTTAGGCGCTCTCGCCGGGCATATTATGCAAAATGATTCCGACGCAGAGCATCACAAATCCCCGACCATCACCCATGACGCCGACTATGAGACTCTGCTGAATGCCCTGTCCTACGATCCCGCCAGCGCCGATGAGCTTGCGGAAGATTCCGGATTGACGATCGATCAGGTTTCCTCCATGCTTCTGATCCTGGAGCTCGAGGAAGAAATCGAGGCGCTATCTGGTGGCAAATACTTAATACGAAACAAATAAGGAGCGGCTCCAGGCATGAAAGAGAATGTACTCGATGTGCTGATGTACCTTTTCGAGACTTATGTCGACGCGGAAGAAGAACCGGAACCGGATCAGAACGAACTTCGTGACGAGCTTTCCAGGGCTGGTTTCGGTGATATTGAAATCGATCATGCGCTGGACTGGCTCGACGGGCTCGCAGAAAATCAGGGCGGCCTGACGTACAACCCACAGACAGCACACGGCACCCGGATATACAACGATGCCGAGCAGGCCCGTCTCGATGCGGGCTCTCGTGGCTTCATAACATATCTGGAACAGATTGGAATTCTGTCGCCACCTCAGCGCGAAATACTGATTGACCGCCTTCTGGCGCTCGAAACGCCGGATATCGTCGTTGAGCAAATCAAGTGGGTCGTTCTGATGGTTTTATTCAGTCAACCCGGCCAGGAACTTGCCTATGCCCGCATGGAAGACCTGGTTTTCGATGAAAGCGCAGGAGCAGTGCATTAATAATATTTCTTGACACTGAGAAGCCAAGCATGTAATTCAACCGCGGCAATGTCTGCGGTTTTTATTTTCTGAGTTGAGAAAGCCTTAAGGAATGTCCAAGAATCTTGTCATAGTTGAGTCGCCTGCCAAGGCGAAGACAATTAGCAAATATCTGGGTAAAGACTTTGACGTCATGGCCTCGTACGGCCATGTCCGCGACCTTGTGCCCAAAGAAGGCGCGGTGAATACTGATGATGGCTTCACAATGAAGTATCAGATCATCGAGCGAAACGAAAAACATGTCAACGCCATCATACGTGCGCTAAAGAAAGCAGACGCGCTGTACCTCGCGACTGACCCGGATAGAGAGGGAGAGGCAATATCCTGGCATTTGGTAGAGCTTCTCAAAGAAAGAAATGCGCTGAATGACAAGCCCGTCCACCGCGTCGTGTTTCACGAGATAACGAAAACCGCTATCAAGGAAGCAATTGAGCATCCTCGCGACATTTCGGACGATCTCGTCAGCGCACAGCAGGCGCGTCGGGCACTCGACTATCTCGTCGGTTTCAATCTTTCCCCGTTGCTGTGGAAAAAAGTCCAGCGGGGGTTGTCTGCCGGGCGTGTACAGAGTCCGGCGTTAAGGATGATTGTCGAAAGAGAGCTGGAAATCGAAGCTTTCAAAGCTCGCGAGTACTGGACCATCGAGGCAGACGTGAGCAAGATCGGGCAGTCATTCGTATCGCGGCTCGTTCGATATCGCGGTGAGAAAGTCGAACAATTCAGTTTCGAAACCGAGGCTTCGGCCAGGGAGGTCGAAAGGACGATTCTCGATGCTGCCGATGGAAAACTGACGACCGTCAGCGTCGAGAAAAAGAAGCGCAGACGGAATCCTGCAGCGCCGTTCACTACTTCTACACTGCAGCAAGAAGCCTCACGCAAACTCGGTTTCAACACACAGTGGACAATGCGTGTCGCCCAGCGCCTGTACGAGGGCATCGAGCTTGCCGATGAAGGCAACGTCGGCCTGATCAGCTATATGCGCACAGATTCCGTCACCCTTGCGAGTGTCGCCGTGGACGAAATACGTAATGTCATCGCCGACCGTTACGGTCCTGAGAATGTTCCCGAGTCTCCCCGCCAATTCAAGACGACAGCAAAGAATGCCCAGGAGGCACACGAAGCAATCCGGCCGACATCAGCTGCACGCACCCCGGACTCGCTCAAGGGCAAGTTGGACAAGGATCAGCTGAAGCTTTACACCCTGATCTGGCAACGTACGATGGCATGTCAGATGGTTCCTGCAGTATTCGACACGGTCACGCTCGAAATGGCGGCCGGTGCGGACAGCGACGACGGGCATCGTTTCCGTGCGAACGGTTCCGTTCTCGTCGAGCCCGGATTCATGGCCGTCTATCAGGAAGGCAAGGATGACATAAACAATGACGAAAGCGATCGCTTGTTGCCGGAAGTCGCCGAAGGCGACGTCATCAGCCTCGATGAATTACGTCCCGAACAGCATTTCACGGAACCGCCACCCCGATTCACTGAAGCGAGTCTTGTCAAGACGCTTGAGGAATACGGAATCGGCAGACCCTCAACGTACGCAAGCATCATCGCGACACTCAAGAACCGCGAGTATGTCGAGATGGATGGCAAGCGTTTTATCCCGACCGACATCGGCCGAATCGTCATCGGTTTCCTGACCGAACATTTCACGCAATACGTCGATTACGACTTTACGGCAAAGCTCGAAGACGACCTCGACGAAATATCGCTCGGCAAGAAAAAGATGATCCCGTTACTCGAGAGCTTCTGGAAACCGTTTTCCGAGCTCGTCGAAGATAAAGAACAGAGCGTGACTCGCGAGCAGGTAGCGCAGGCACGCGATCTCGGCGTCGACCCGAAGTCCGGCAAGCCGGTCACGGTACGCATGGGACGCTATGGCCCGTTCGTTCAGATCGGCACAAAGGATGACGAGGAGAAACCGAAGTTTGCGGGCCTGCGTCCCGGGCAAAAGATGAACGATATTACGCTGGAAGAGGCCTTTGAGCTCTTCAAGCTTCCGCGCGACCTGGGGCAGACGGTGGATGGTCTGCCGGTATCGGCGAGCGTTGGCCGGTTTGGTCCGTACGTTCGTTACGGCGACAAATACGTTTCACTCCGCGGTGACGACGACCCTTATACGATTGAGTTGCCACGCGCCCTCGAATTGATTGAAGCCAAGAAGATCGAGGATGCCAATCGCATCATTCAGGATTTCGAAGACGAAGGTATTCAGGTGTTGAATGGTCGTTATGGCCCGTACGTTACGGACAAGACCAAGAATGCGCGCGTGCCCAAGGACCGCGAACCGAAATCGCTGACGCTGGAAGAATGCAAGGAATTGCTCGCCGCGGCGCCTGTCAGGGGCCGGCGTGGCAAGAAGAAGAAAACGAATACCAAAAACGCCGCGGCAAAGAAGACCACGAAAAAGAAACCGGCGAAGAAAAAGACCAGGAAAAAGCAAACCAGGAAGAAGAAGAAAACTGCGGCCAGCAAGGAACCCGGCGGCACTGACGCGTAGAGGAACAGGTGCGCGCAGGAGCGACTCCTGCGAAGTGCCCTTCAAGCAGCAAAGCTTAGTAAGCTAGGGCTATGGCCCTGTCCTTTCCAATTCATCGTGCCGGCAGGATACTGAGATCGGGCGGCATCGTCGCATATCCGACCGAAGGCGTCTTCGGACTCGGCTGTATTCCCGATTACGCTGAAGCCGTTATTCGGATTTTGTCTATCAAGAAACGCGATCCGGCCTTGGGGCTGGTTCTCATCGCATCGGATATCGAGCAACTTGAAGACTGGGTAGAGTTGTCGGAGACGACCACTCTGAAATCAAGTCCCGAGCGACCCGTCACCTGGATAGTACCGGCCTTGAAAATTGTCCCTTACTGGATCACGGGCGAGCATCGTGGTCTCGCTGTTCGGATCACGACGCACCCGGTCGCCGCAGCTCTTTGCGAAGCTGCCGATTCAGCGCTCGTATCTACAAGCGCCAATGTTGCCGGCAGCCCGCCTGCCCGAACCGCTTATGTTCTCCGCCGCCGCTTCGGTAGTTTAGTAGACTATATCGTCCCAGGTCGTTGCGGTCCGGCTGCCGGCCCCTCGGAAATTCGCGACTTGATGAGCGGTGAGGTCTTGAGAGCAGGAAAAACATGAGCGATTTTGATACTTCAATTCTGCAGGTCGATGAATACCTGAAATCGTTGCAACAGCGAATCGTTCAAGCGCTCGAAGGCGTCGACGGCAAGGAAAAGTTTCGCCACGATGACTGGCAGCGTGAAGCCGGGGGTGGGGGACAAAGCCGCGTCCTCGTCGATGGCACTGTATTCGAGCAGGCGGGCGTCGGTTTTTCGCATGTGCATGGTGATGAGCTGCCGCCGTCGGCAACCGCGACACGGCCCGAACTGGCCGGTCGCGGCTTTCAGGCGCTGGGCGTATCACTCGTACTGCACCCGAGAAATCCGTACGTACCGACCGCACACGCCAATTTCCGGTTTTTTTGTGCGGAAGCTGACAAGGGCGAACCGGTCTGGTGGTTTGGTGGGGGCTTTGACCTGACCCCGTACTACCCCTTTCGTGACGATGTGCTGGATTGGCACCGCGCAGCACGAAAAGCCTGCAGTGAATTCGGTGACGACATTTATGACAAGTACAAGAAGTGGTGTGACGAGTATTTCTTCCTGAAGCACCGGAATGAAACACGCGGTGTCGGCGGCTTGTTCTTTGACGACCTGAACGAATGGGGGTTTGACCGATGCTTCGAATTCACGCGGGCCATTGGTGACCTGTTCCTACCGGCATACTTGCCGATCGTCGATGCGCATAAGGACCACCCATACGGTAAGCGGCAACGCGAGTTTCAACTTTACCGTCGTGGCCGTTACGTCGAGTTCAACCTGATTTACGATCGTGGCACGCTTTTCGGGCTTCAGTCCGGCGGAAAAACAGAGTCCATTTTGATGTCACTACCGCCGCGGGTACGCTGGGAATACGACTGGCAACCGGAACCAGGTTCCCCGGAAGAGAAACTTTATACGGAATACCTCAGGCCCCGGGATTGGCTGGCACAGGAATGAACTGAAAGGACAGAACCATGTCGTGGATTGAAGAAATCGATTTACCGAGGCCGAAGGAAAACTCGCACAAGTGTATGCCGAACTTCTGGAGAAGCGTGGCGCGATTTCAAACATTCTGCGGGTACACAGTCTGAACCCCGATGCGATGGCCAGCCATCTCGACCTGTACATGAAGATCATGTTTGGCAAATCAGGCCTCAGTCGTGCGGAACGGGAGGCAATTGCCGTCGTCGTGTCTACGACAAACGACTGCGATTACTGTGTGAGTCATCACGTGCAAGCGCTTGGATCGTACATCAAGGACGAAGACATCCTGCAGACACTCGCGAGCGCGGATGGCCTCGAGGTACTGGAACCGCGCCTCGGCAATATTGCCATACACGCCGAGAAACTAACTTCGGCGCCCTCGGCAATGACCGAAAGCGATCTCGATCCACTGCGCGCCGAGGGTCTGTCGGATCAGGATATTCTCGATATCACACTGATCGTCGCCTATTTCAGTTTTGTCAACCGGATAGCCTTGGGCCTCGGCGTCAGCTACTCCGCCGAGGAGCTTGCCGGCTACCGCGACGACTAGTGCTCCATCAATATCACCCTGACGGACTACCAGGGCCCACAGGCATACCGTCCGCCGCTGGCAGGCTGCCAACAGTATGTGGTAAGTTCCTTGCAAAACCGGGGTTTACACTGGTTTCTTTATAAACGACGAAAAGAACCTGGGGGCCCAATTCTCCGTGATTATTGCCAGGCTGTTCATTTTCTGCTGTTTGTTCGTGGCCAGCAGCGCCTTGCCGGACCATGAGACCCGGCTCCGTCAGGGCGGCAGCACTGCGAGCATCCGGCTGGCAGGCAGCGAGGACCCGGGCGCGCGCAGCAAGGTTTATATCGTTCAGCTTAGATCACCGTCCGCGGCCGAGCATTTTGCGAGTCTCGCCGGCTCCTTTGCCGGCAAAGGTTTGGCGGCGACGGCCCGTTCCTTCGACAAGAACAGTGCCGCCGTCCAGTCTTACACGGCAGAACTAGGCCTGCTGCAAGATCAGACTCTCGCGCGGATCAGCCCCGACAGCAAAAAAATTTACAGCTACCGATACACGCTCAACGGTTTTGCTGTGCGGATGACGGAGGCCGAGGCGCACAAGCTCAAACATTTCGAAGAAGTGCTGAACGTCTGGGAAGATGAGATTCGCCCGCTGGCAACAAACTTCAGTCCACAGTTCCTGGGGCTATTCGAACCGACCGTAGGGTTACGCGGCACACCCGGCCTGGATGGAGACGGTGTGATTATTGCGATGATCGACAGCGGCATAACGCCAGAGCACCCTGCCCTCAAGGACACCCGTGAGGCGGATCGGCCGAGGCTGTGTACGACTTCATGGGCCGAAAATGCTTTGCTGGGTCAGTGGCTCTGCCGCATTTACAAAAAACAGGAAGACGTGCTCCTGTTTGATCCCCCGGAGAACTGGAACGGTGTGTGTCAGGCCGGCGAGCGCTTCGAAGAAACGGCGTGCAACAACAAAATAATCGGGGCTCGTTACTTTATCGATGGTGCACAGGCGACCGGCCCGATCGACAGCGGAGAGCTTATTTCCGCGCGAGACACCGATGGTCATGGCACACATACGGCAACAACGGCTGCAGGCAACCGCGTTAATGCTTCTATTTTCGGCACCTTGCTTGGCCAGGTCGAAGGCATCGCGCCCCGTGCCCGGATTGCGGTCTACAAAGCGTGCTGGTTGCGACCCGGCGACTTGCGCGCCAGCTGCAACACCTCGGATCTCGCGCATGCAATCGATATGGCCGTGGCCGACGGCGTCCACATCATTAACTACTCCGTCGGCAGCAGTTTGCGAACTGCCACTGCGCCGGACGACATCGCATTAATGGCGGCCGCGAAAGCTGGTGTTCTGGCCGCTGTCGCCGCCGGTAACGAAGGCCCGAACCTGGCAACCATCGGCTCTCCTGCCGGAGCTCCATGGGTTATTACTGCAGCGGCATCGAGCCGCGACGGCCAGAGATTCGAAGAGGCGCTGGAAGTTATTTCTCCACCGACGATAGCCGGCAAATACGCCGTCAAGGAGGCGAGCTTCACTTCGCCTTTAATCGACCTCGATCCCATCGAAGCCAGCCTTATCCTGGTCGATGATAATGATGAGGTGCTCGACGACGGCAGCGCCGGTACGACATTCGACGCCTGCGAACCACTTGTAAACGGTAGTGAAGTCTCGGGTAACATCGCGTTCATTCAGCGCGGCGGCTGCAGTTTTGAAATCAAGATTGCCAACGCAGAGGACGCCGGTGCGATTGCCGTGCTGGTTTTCAATATCGCCGGCAAGCCATTCGTCATGACGCCCGCGACGGGATTGCTCGGATCACCAGTAATCCCGGCTTTGATGATCGGCCAGGCGGATGGAAACCTGATTCTCGACGAGATCGACGCCGGCCAGACCGTCGAGCTTGTGCTGGACAAGGGGTTTTTCCTCACGGAAGAAGAGACTGGTAACGTCATGGGCGCGTTTTCCGCCCGTGGGCCCGCGCCCGTGCAGGACATTCTCAAGCCCGACGTGACAGCGCCGGGAATAAACATCCTGGCAGGATTTACGCCCGATGCTGCCAACTCGGTCTCGGGCGAGAATTTCGCCTACATCACCGGCACATCGATGGCCACACCACATGTCGCAGGTGTCGCTGCACTGTTGCTTGAAGCGCATCCCGACTGGAGTCCGGCCGCAATCAAGTCGGCGCTGATGACGACCGCGTATCAGACCGTGAACCAGCAAGACGGTTCGACACCGGCGCTCCCCTTCGATTTCGGCAGCGGACATATCGACCCGAACAAGGCAAATGATCCCGGCCTTATCTATGACGTCACAGATGACGAATACGACGCTTTTGCCTGTGGTACTACTTCACCCGCTGTCGACCAGACACGCTGTGATGCGTTGACTGCGGGCGGCCTGTCATTCAAAGCCGAAGACCTGAACCAGCCGTCTATCGCCGTCTCGCGGCTTGCGAACAGCCAGACTGTCAGCCGTCGCGTCACAAACGTCGGAGATGAAACGGAAACCTACGTCGCCAGCATAGTCGCCCCGCCAGCAATATTGGTCGACGTCGTACCGGCGAATCTGACGATCGCCCCGGGACAGTCGGCGACCTTCGCCGTCACGCTTACCTATGTCAGCGGACCGCTCGACCTGTGGCGTTTCGGCAGCCTGACCTGGTCGAGCAGTAATCACGACGTAAGAAGCGTACTTGCCGTCAGGCCGGTGTCACTGACCGCGCCGACCGAAGTGACGTCTTTTGGCGGGACCGGCAATGTGAGCTTCCCGGTCGAGTTCGGTTACACGGGATCTTACTCACCCGGCGTTCATGGCCTTCGCAAACCCCTGGTTATCAACGGCTTCGTTGATGAGGATCCGACCAAGACCTTCAGTTTCCGTTCGACCAACGGCGTAACAGCACACTTGATCGATGTTCCTGTAGAGCAGGCCTATCTGCGCTTTGCCATGTTCGACGAACTGACAGACGGAGACGACGACCTCGATATGCACGTCTATTACTGCCCGGATAATGTGAACTGCACGAAGATCGGGCAGAGCGGCGAGCCCACCTCGCGCGAGCAGTTCAACGTGCTTTTGCCTGGCGCAGGCCGATATGCCGTCCTGATTCACGGATTCAAAACCGACAACGTTGCGGGCGGCCCCGGTGCAAACTACACGCTTCTCGGCTGGGCGTTCGGCCTGATCGACGACCAGGGCAACATGTCGGCGTCCGGGCCGGGCTTCGTAACCGCCGGCACTACCGTGAACGTCGATGTAAGCTGGATGAACCTCGAATCGGACACGCTTTATCTCGGCGGCATTTCTCACAACACGCCGCAAGGCCTTGTTGCCATCACCATTATCAGTATTCGCAATTAATGGCTGTACCTGAACGCTTAGCGGGTGTGCTATCGCCTGTTGTCACACCCTTCAAGGATGACCTCAGTCCCGATCCTGAGAGGTTCGTTCAACACTGCCGCTGGTTGCTTTCACAAAACGTCAACCTTGCCGTTTTCGGCACCACGAGCGAGGCCAATTCGCTCTCTGTCGAGGAAAAGATTTCATTGCTGGATCAACTGGTGGACGCCGGCATCGAGTCGTCTCGCCTGCTGTCCGGAACTGGTCACTGCGCATTAACCGATACAGTCAAACTCACGGCGCATGCCGTCAGTCTTGGCTGCGCAGGCATGCTGATGCTGCCTCCTTTCTATTACAAGGACGTCAGTGATGACGGTCTGTACCGAAGTTTTGCCGAGGTCATTGAACGCGTCGGCAGCGACGACCTTCGGGTCTACCTCTACCACATTCCGCCGATTGCTCACGTCGGCATCCCGCCGCATCTCGTCGAGCGCCTGGTAACACAATACCCGAAGACCGTTGTGGGCATAAAAGACAGCTCCGGTGACTGGGATAATACGGATGCTCTGTTACAACTGGGTCTGGACGATTTCAGAGTTTTCGCAGGAAGTGAAACGTTCCTGCTGCAAAACATGCGGGGCGGCGGTGCAGGTTGCATATCGGCCACTGCAAATATCAACCCTGCCGCGATTCACGAATTATACGAGAACTGGCAGAGTGAAAAAGCCGAAACGATGCAGGCAGATCTCGACGCGGTACGCTCGACCGTCCAAAAATATCCAATGATTCCCGCGCTGAAATCTATCCTCGGAAACCTCCGCGGTGAGGCGCAATGGGAGACCGTTCGACCGCCACTCCTTGCCCTTGCCGACGATCACAAATCCGAACTCCTCGACGCATTGCATGAGCTGGGCTTTCAAATGCCGGGCTTGATTGACTGACCCGACCTCATGCGCCGGCATTACGTAGAATGAGCTACTCATGGAGGTGTAGCATGATCAAACGAATCGCCTTGGGTTTCATGGCCGGGTTTCTTGCCCTGCCGGCCGTTGCGCTGGATATCAGCGAATATTATCTGGTTGACCTGAGTCATCCCTATAACAGCGAGACGTTGTACTGGCCGACATCACCGTCCAGCTTTGAAAAGAGAGAGCTGGCTTTCGGGGAAACGGATGGTGGCTATTTTTACTCGGCGTTTTCGATATGTACACCGGAGCATGGCGGTACGCACCTGGACGCTCCCCAGCACTTCGCGGCCGACGGCTTTCCGACTGATGCGATTCCACTGGAAAACCTGATCGCTCCCGCGATCGTTATCGATGTGAGCAAAAAAGCGGCTGCTGATCGCAATTATCGCCTGAGTGCGCGTGATGTGCGTTTATTCGAAGACCAGCACGGCCGCATCAATCCCGGGGATATCGTGTTGTTGCGCTCCGGTTGGAGCCAGTACTGGCCACACGCTAAGTCCTATCTGGGTGATGACACACCGGGCGATGCCAGCAAACTTCAATTTCCCTCTTATGGCGAGGACGCGGCTCGTTTGCTTGTCGAAGAAAGAAAGGTTGCAATTCTCGGCGTGGATACGGCGTCGATCGACTTTGGCAAGTCTCAGGATTTTGTTGTACATCGCGTCGCCGCGACTCGAAACGTCAGCGGGCTCGAAAATCTGACCAATCTGCACAGGTTGCCAGCGACCGGCTCCCTGGTCCTCGCGTTGCCGATGAAGATTGAAGGTGGTTCCGGCGGCCCGGTTCGAGTCGTTGCCCTCGTTCGCAAGAGCCCTTAAGCCGAATGTTTCATCAACCGCTGCCCAACTGATACACGAGGAGTGCCCCGACATATCCAATCGTGCTCATGTAGACCCATGCGAATATCGGCCACCGCCAGCTGTTTGTCTCGCGCTGGATAACGGCCAGCGTTGCCGCACATTGCAGACAACAGGCATAGAAAATCAGCAGCCCGAATACCATCGGCAATGTAAACACCGGCGCTCCGTCTGGCCAGGTCGCCGACTTTAGTCTTTGTGCGAGTGTCGCCTCGTCCGCTTCATCACCGACGGCATAGATGGTTCCCAACACGGCAATAACAACCTCGCGCGCAGGGAATCCGGCAATAACGGCGGCAGAGATTTTCCAGTCCCAGCCCAGCGGTTTGAACACGGGTTCGACAACTTGACCCGCCCTGCCGAGCCAGCTTTGCGCGAGTTGCTCTGCTGCCGCCTGATGTTCGAGCCGTTGCACCGCCTCGCTAAGCGCTCTGCCCGTTAATGACGCCTCTGCAACGGCCTGCTGCTCGGCCAACTCCCATGCTACCGTGTCCGACCTCGGGTAGTACGCCAGTGCCCAGACAATAACCGCGACGGCGAATATGACTGTACCGGCCCGGCGCAGAAATATTCTTATCCGCCCGACAAGCTGCATCAGGACCGTGCGCAAATTGGGTTTGCGGAATTCGGGGAGCATCAATGCGAAGGGCGGCTTGGGTCCACGGAGCGCCGTTACCCTGAGCAGCAGGGCGGTCAACACGCCGGCAAAGATGCCGAGAAGATATAACCCGAGTAACACCAGGCCCTGCAAATTCATCCAGCCGATTGATTCAGCGGGCACGAACGCCGCGATCAGCAGCGCATAAACAGGAAGCCTCGCCGAACAGGTCATAAACGGGGCAGCGAGCATGGTTGCGATTCTGTCGCGGCGGTTTGGAATAACGCGGGTCGCCATGATGCCGGGCACGGCACAGGCGAAACTCGAAATCATCGGAATGATGGATTGGCCGGACAAACCAACGGAGCGCATCGCCCTGTCCATCAAGTACGCTGCCCGCGCGAGGTAGCCTGAGTCCTCGAGCAGAATGATGAACAAAAACAGAATCATTATCTGCGGAAGAAAAACAATGACGCTGCCAACGCCGGCAACAACGCCGTCGGATATAAGGCTCGCGAAAGCACCCTCGGGCATCTGCGTCGCCAGAAAAGATCCAAGGGCTGCAGTACCGGCGTCGATTGCGTTCATCATCGGTGTCGCCCAGGCGAATACGGCCTGAAAAACGATCGCCATGACGGCGAACAGTCCGATCGTCCCCGGCACGGGCCGATTGAGCCAGGCAATGAAGTGTGAGCCCCATGTATATAACGGCGGCGTCCTTTGCTGCACCTCATCAAATATTTCGCGAACCCACAGATAACGATAGCGGGCTTCCTTCGCCAGCGGCGGCTCATCGCCGAATAACTCACGCCGAACTTCGGCCACGCGCTCGTCGCCATCCTTGCCGAGACGACCCAGAATTTCCTGCTCCGATTCACCAGAGCTATCAACCAGCGCCCGCTCGATCTCTATGCGGCGCACCGATCCCTGCGCTTCCGCAGAAAGCTGTTCCGCTGCTTTGTTTAGCTCCGGCCAGAAGGCCGGCAGGTCCGGGTGTGGCGAACCGGGGAGTTCGGCCAGCGCCTGCCTGAGTGCATTGATTCCCTGGCCAGTCGTTGCCACAACAGGACAGACAGTCACGCCACCGAGCCTCGCCTGCAGTGCGTCGATGTCGACTCGCAGTCCCTTTACGTCCGCCGCATCGGACATCGTCAGCGCAACGACCATTGGCAATTCGAGCTCCATCAGTTGTTGCACCAGGTACAGGCCCTGATAGAGATTCGTCATGTCGACAACTGCCAGGATGCCGGCAGGTGGATTCGTGCCCGGCATTCGGCCGAGGATGACATCGACGGCAATGCGCTCTTCCATGGAGTGCGCGCTTAGGGAAAATGTACCGGGGAGATCGATCAGCTCGAGGACTACGCTGCCGAGTTTCGCTGTGCCGACATGTTTCTCGACCGTCGCGCCCGGATAATTCGCGGTCCGCTGGCGCAGACCGGTGAGGCGATTGAATAATGTACTTTTCCCGGAATTGGGATTGCCGACAACGGCGATGCTGGCGGAAGGTCGCCGGCTTGCAGTTATCTGGTCAACTGGAACACGGGTTACGCTGGGCTTAGCCACCGTTGGGGAGCGGGGACACCGTGAAGTGCCGGGCGTGCTCTTTGCGCAGCGAAATCGCATTGCCGAACAGCCGGAACTCCAATGGATCACCGCCAATGGCGGAGCTGGAATACTCCAATTCTGCGCCCTCGACAAGACCCAGAACCATGAGTCGTTGCACTACGGGATCGCGCGTGTCGATCGCCCGTATGACGCCTTTCTGGCCACGTCCCAAAGATGCGAGAGTCATCGTCTGCAAGTCTCTAAATTCCGGCTACTTACCATCTGATCGCGAATGATAACCATTCGCATTTGCGATAGCAATACGTGATTGTGCTTATAGACATAATGTCCCGCCGGACGTCGCTATCCCGGAGGATCGAGCCCTAACAGTTTGATTTTCAGGCCCGTAAGGGGGACAGACCCGGGGTCTGTCCCCGGTTTAACGTTTCTTCGCCAGTGCCACGCATTGCCTGTACCGGAAACAACTGACCACATGGTCGTTGACCATCCCGGTAGCCTGCATATGTGCATACATGATCGTGCTGCCGACAAACTTGAAGCCGCGCTTTTTCATATCCTTGCTCATCGCATCCGATTCCGCAGATGTTGCCGGGATATCGGAGTCTTTGCGAAATTTGTTCTGCTTCGGTTTGCCGTCTACAAATTGCCAGATGTAATTGCTAAAGCCGTCGTGCTCTTCCTGAACTTCAAGAAACGCCCTGGCATTCGTTACTGCCGAATTGACTTTTAGCCTGTTCCTGACAATGCCCGGGTCCTGCAGAATTTTTTCTATTCTTTTTTTTGTAAATCGCGCCACTTTCTCTGCATCGAAGTCGGCGAAGTTTTTCCGGTAGCCCTCGCGTTTATTGAGAATGGTCGACCAGCTCAAGCCTGCCTGTGCACCCTCGAGGATCAGGAATTCAAACTGGATGTTGTCGTCCCGAACGGGTACGCCCCATTCTTTGTCGTGATACTCGATATACGGCAGACTCGCTTCCCCTGCCCAGGCGCATCGGGTGACCTTGTTTGTCATTAACGTTCCTCTTATTAAAGCGGGGACGGAGCCCTTTTTCCATGCGCCAGTCACCAAACTCAGCATAAGCGTAAAAAGGGAGTTCGTCCCGTCTCTTTTCTGGTCATTTGTATAACAAAAAAGGCCCGCAAACTACGCGGGCCTTTCCTGCTTAACGTGCTTGAACAAGTATTGGGGGTCTTAGACCGAACCTCCGCACTTGCCTTCGCCGCATTTGCCCTCAGCGCCTTTATC
>JAPUKV010000172.1 GCA_027295475.1 Pseudomonadota bacterium | reverse complement strand
GGTTGCCGTGTTTGACGGTTTCAGCCAGGTCGTTGGTCAGCTGGTGGGGCGCCACCCACTCGCGCCTCGGCTAAGCCCGGGGAAAACCATTGAGGGTACGATCGGTGGTCTGGTCGCCGCACTGCTGGTGGGCCTGTTGTTTCGCGAACTCGTTTGGCCGGATCCTGGTGGCGCACTGCTACTCGCCACCGCCATCGCGGCGGCTGGTTTGAGCGGCGATCTTGCGGCATCCTGGGTCAAGCGGCGAGCCGGCATCAAAGATTACGGCACCGCCCTTCCCGGCCAGGGGGGCATTCTGGACCGCTTCGACAGCTTTCTCGCCGCGAGCGCGTTGGTCGGACCCATCATTTACTTTGCCGGTTTCGCTTGATCGGCGGATCAGCCCCACTTGATAGCTATTGGACCCCAGAGACCGTGACCTTGCCTGATGAAACCCGCACTGCCAGTGAGCCAGGAAACCGATGATTGACAACGACCGGCACAGTCGACTCCAGCGCATGTTGCACCAGCTACCGGAAACGCCACGACTTATCCTTGTGGCCCTGTTTGGTGGACTGATCGGACTCGTTGTGTATGAAATCGTTTACTATTTTAATCCGCTCACACCGCGTGCCACGAGCAGTTGGTTAGTCTCAATCATGATCGCGGTACCACGACAGCATGCGCTGCATCGCTGGCTTACCTATATCGATCGCACACCATATTGGGCCAGCCTCGGGCGTGCCTATCTTCTTTATTCCTCGGTCGCGGCATTGACAACCCTGCTTAATTACCTGCTGGTCGAATACATGCAGCTGCATCACCGCGTCGCCTGGGCAATCTGCATTGCTACCGCCGCTACCATCAACCTGTTCCTGCTCAAACGGATCGTTTACTACGACTCTCACCGCCGCTCCAGGCAGTAAGACCAGCGCCGCAAGGCAAGGCATCATCGCGTCGCACAGGCAAGCAACAATGGCCCGCTCAGGTCCTCGACGCCATTGAATATGCGCCCCTGGGTCAGAGACCGGGCCAGGCGTCTGCGCGGTCGAATTATCCGCTGCGAAAAGTTGACAAATAGCCAGTCGATCTTATCCTTGGATTGGTAATCACTTTTTCGTTTATTAATAATAATGATTCCCATTGAACCTGGGGGAATCCATGCGCAGCAAGGGCAAAACCACCAGATTCCTACAGAAATGAACCAAGAAGACTATCTGCCGTCTTTTGCCCATCCGCTCGACGCGATCGTGCTGGCCGGCATGCACCGTGACTCGACGCGGACGCTCAAGGGGCAAAACAAGGCATTCCTGATCCTGGATGACCGGCCGCTGTTACGGCATGTGGTAGACGCGCTACTCGGCGCACAATCTATCGGCGACATTTTCGTGGTCGGGCCCGTCGAACAAATGCGCAAGATACTGCAAAGCGTGCCGGCCAAGGTTCACCTGGTGCAGCAAGAAGGTAATATGCTGGCCAATTGCTGGGCCGGCGCCCGTGCCAGTGAAGAACGGCAAACCACAGATAGTAAAGAGGATCCGCTGGTGCGGCCTTATTTGCTTATCTCCAGCGACTTGCCACTGATATCGTCAATTTCGGTGGACGACTACGTCGCTCACTGTGCGGCCGAGGATCAAGCATCGGATACACCCTATGGGCTGATGGTCGGCGTGGCTGACGAGGCCGGGCTTACCCCGTTCTATCCGGACGGCGAAAAACCGGGGATCGTCAGGCCTCTCGTGGAACTCGAGTTCGCTCGCGTACGTCTCGCAAATATTTACGTTGTCAGACCACGGCAGCTGGCCCACGAGGAATTTTTGCAAACCGGCTTTAGTCACCGCAAGGCCGTCGACTGGAGAAACGTCGCGAGTCTGTTGTTCAGGGTCCTGAGCCAGAAAGGCGGTTGGCACGCAGCGTGGTTAGGCCTGCGCCTGCAGGTGACACTCCTGGCTGCACGCCGCGGCGGTCGTCTGTACCGTTGGCTGCGCCGGGGCAACACCCGCGAAAAGATTGAGGCAACGACCAGCACGATAATCGGCGGTCGGTTGCGGTTCGTCACCACGCCCTTTGGCGGCCTCAGCCTGGATGTGGATGATGAAGAGGATTTTGAGGTGCTCAGTACGCGTTACCACGACTGGATGGCTATCCATGAAGCGGTGAGATCCGAGTACCCGCTCACGGACACGGCTGATGAATCTCGAGCGTGACATCGGCAATCGCGCTGTGGCAGGATGAGTCCCCTGCAAATAAGCGCTCCCGGCCCAAAAAAAGAAGTAACTCGGGTCAAATCTGATTGGGGAAAACATCATGAAGCGATTCAGCACGATATGGCCTGCATTGCTTTTAATGCCGTCTGTCATTTTTGCGGCCGAAAACAGCCAGACCGATGTAGCGCCTGGATTCAATTCTGAAACTTTCGAAGGGCTCGCGATGCGTAGCATCGGGCCGGCGCTTATGTCCGGACGCATTGCCGATATTGCTATTCATCCGGAAAACAGGAACCACTGGTTCGTGGCCGTCGGTAGCGGTGGCGTCTGGAAGACGGTTAACGCAGGTACGACGTGGACGCCCGTATTCGAGTCCGAAGGCTCATATTCCATTGGTTGCGTTACGATCGATCCGAACGAGCCTGACACTGTTTGGGTAGGCACAGGTGAAAACGTCAGCGGACGTCACGTCGGCTATGGCGACGGTATATATAAGAGTCTCGACGCCGGAGCGTCCTGGACCCGGATGGGACTCGAAGACTCGGAGCACATCGGCATGATCCGGGTCGACCCGCGTGACTCCAACGTCGTCTATGTCGCGGTACAAGGGCCTTTATGGTCTGCCGGCGGCGAGCGCGGTCTGTACAAGACCATCGACGGCGGTGAATCCTGGGAAAAAACACTTGGCGGTGGCGACTTTACCGGCGTCAATGAAGTACACATGGACCCTCGAAATCCGGACGTGCTGTATGCCGTCACCTGGCAACGATTCCGCAACGTCGCCAGCTTGATGGACGGCGGGCCCGAGACAGGTATCCACAAGTCGACGGACGGCGGCTACACCTGGCGCGAACTGACCGAAGGTCTGCCCGAGGAGAACATGGGGAAAACCGGCATGGCCATTTCTCCGATCAATCCCGACGTTCTCTATGCGACGATCGAACTCAAGCAACGTACGGGTGGCGTCTGGCGATCGGAAGACGGCGGTGAGACCTGGGAAAAGCAGAGCGACTACGTTTCGGGCGGCACCGGTCCCCACTACTACCAGGAGATTTTTGCCAGCCCACACAAGTTCGATCGCTTGTATCACATGGACGTGCAGCTGCATGTCTCCGAGGACGGTGGCAAGACCTTTGTCGGAGCGGAACGTTTAAACAAGCATGGCGATCATCACGCGCTTGCATTCGACCCAGGCGATGAAAATTACCTGCTCATCGGCACAGACGGCGGCATCTACGAGAGCTTCGATCTCGGTAAGAGCTGGAAATTTGCTGCGAATCTTCCGGTAACGCAGTTCTATAAGGTATCGGTCGACTACGATGAACCTTTTTACAACATTTACGGCGGCACGCAGGACAACAATACTCAGGGTGGACCATCACGAACGCAAAATATCAATGGCATCACCAACTCCGACTGGTTTGTCGCACTGGGAGGTGACGGTCATCAGCCTGCGGCAGATCCAGGCAATCCGGACATCGTCTATGCCCAATGGCAGCGGGGTAATCTCACGCGATTCGACCGGCGCAGCGGCGAAAGCGTCTATATCCAGCCGCAACCCGGGAAAGGCGAACCGGCCGAACGCTGGAACTGGGACTCGCCTGTTCTGATCAGCCCTCACGATCCGGCGAGGCTTTATTTCGCCAGCCAGCGCGTATGGCGCAGTAACGATCACGGTGATTCCTGGGAGACGATCAGTGGCGATCTTTCGCGCGGCATCGATCGTATCTCGCAAGCGATGATGGGCAGGGTTTGGAGTTTCGACGAGTCCTGGGACCTTTACGCGATGTCCAACTACGGCAACGTCACGTCGCTGTCCGAGTCGCCGCTTGTGGCAGGGCTTCTCTATGCCGGCACCGACGATGGACTCATTCATGTCAGCGAAGACGGTGGTCGGAACTGGAGCAGCCTGGACGAGCTGCCCGGCGTGCCGGATTTCTTTTTCGTCAATGACATCAAAGCCGATCTCTTCGATCCGGACACTGTCTATGTCGTCGTAGACGACCATAAAAGCGGCGACTTCAGCCCGTACGTATTAAAGAGTACGAACCGCGGGCGCTCGTGGCGCAGCATCGCGGGCGATCTGCCCGAACGGCATGTCGTCTGGCGCCTGGTCCAGGACCACGTGAATCCCGGCCTGCTGTTCCTTGGCACCGAGTTCGGCGTGTTCTTCAGCGTTGAGGGCGGCAAGCAATGGGTTAAGTTGTCCGGCGGCACTCCAAACATTCCGTTCCGCGATCTCGTGATTCAAAAACGCGAAAACGACCTCGTCGGCGCGACCTTTGGCCGAGGCTTTTACGTGCTGGACGATTACTCTGTGCTGCGCGACGTCAATACTGACATGCTCGAAAATGAGACGGTTCTTTTTCCCGTCCGCGATGCGCGCTGGTATGTACCCAAACGCCCGCTGGGTTGTGATAGAGACGATTGCAAGGCATCACAGGGCGGGGCCTATTTCGTTGCCCCGAATCCGCCATTCGGCGCCACGTTTACCTATTACCTGCCGGAGCAAATTCGCACGCTACAGGAGCAGCGGCGTGAACGTGAAAAGCCGCTTGAACAAGCGGGCGAGGACACGCCCTACCCCGGCTGGGATGCGCTGCAAGCGGAAGCATTGGAAGACCAACCTGCCATCGTGCTGACGGTGAAGGATGCCAACGGCAATGTCGTGCGGCACGTCGAAGGCCCGGTAACTGCGGGCTTTCATCGCGTGGCCTGGGACCTTCGGTATCCGACGCTCGATCCCTGGGTTCCGGAGGACCAACGGCAAGAATCCTATCGGAACCCGGCCGGTGTGCTGGTCGAGCCGGGCACTTACACGGTACATCTGGCGCGACGGATCGATGGCTCGCTCGAAAACCTCGAGCAGATGCAGACCTTCGCAGTGAAGTCGATTCGCCAACCCACCTTGCCCGGATCGGCGCAGAAAGATCGGGTGGCGTTCTCCCGCCGCGTAGACGAATTGAGCCGTGCCGTCAAAGGGTCTGTGGCGGCGATAGACGAAGTCGTGATTGCGGTCGATGCGATCAAAGAGGCTACCCTTCAGTCGACGGCAAACGCCTCGCTGTACGAGGAGGCGAATTCCATCTCACAGCGGGCGCGAAGACTTAAGAACCGATTGGCCGCTGACAAGGCGCGGGAATTCATGGGCGATACCACCGGCCCTGTACCGATTTCTGCCCGCCTCATGGCCGCAGGATTTGGTGCAAGATCGACAGCCTACGGACCGACAGTCACTCAGCTGCGCAGCCTCGAGATTGCCCACGAGGAGTTCGCAGAAGTCGGCCGTGCACTCGACCGGCTGATAGACACAGAGCTGCGTGCGCTGAAAAACAAACTGGACGCCGCAGGCGTGCCATGGACGCCCGGCCGTGGTGTACCTGTCGCAAACTAGAACTCGGAGCGTAATGAGATGAATCGTTTAGTCGTCGCCTGCATCACCGTTCTTTGCAGTACTTTTGCTGTCGCACAAAGCAAGGACGTGCCGGACCGGGCTGCGGGAGAGGGCGTCGGGCAATATGAGCGACTCGTCTTGCGGGGCGGATACCTGATCGATGGAACCGGCGCACCGCCGCAGGGACCGGTAGATATCGTTATCGAGAAGGATCGCATCGCCGAGATTAAAGTTGTCGGCGTGCCGGGCGTACCGATC
>JAPUKV010000171.1 GCA_027295475.1 Pseudomonadota bacterium | reverse complement strand
TGCGATTGCGCAGCGGAGAGGGCTTGCCACCCTGAGCCTTGTCAAAGGCATCAAGTGACTGCTTGTTGCCGAGATCGCCAATGGCATGAATGGCAACCTGGAATCCCATGTCGTTCGCTTTCCTGACAAATCCGTCGAGCTCTTCCTTAGTCCAGAAAGGCAGTCCTCGATTCTCGGCATCATCCGCATAGGGTTCGACCATTGCGGCGCCACGGCTGCCTAGCGCGCCGTCGGCCACGAGCTTGACAGTTGCAATTGCCAGGCGATCGTTTCCATAGGAATGAATCGGTTTGCCGATCGCGTCGAGATTCTCACCGGCCCCCTTGATCATGGCGTAAATGCGCATGGTCATTTCCTTGTCGTCCGCCATCGACACATAGGTTTCGGCTTCCGTGATATTGATTCCGGCATCGTGCACGCCTGTCAGGCCAAGCGACGTCAGTTGTCTGAACGCTGTCAGAAAAGCCTTGCGGTAATCCTCCCTGGATGGCGGCGGTATCTTGCTGGCAACCAGACTCATCGCGTTGTCGACCAACGTTCCCGTCGCGTGCCCGTTGGAATCACGAATAATCTTGCCGCCGAACGGATCAGGTGTGTCGTCATCAATGCCGGCGATCGCCAGCGCCTTGCTGTTAGCCCAAGCGGCGTGGCCGTCGATGCGCCGCAGCCATACCGGGCGGTCCGATACGACGGCATCTATGTGGGCGGCCGTCGGGAATTCTCTGACCGGCCAGAGCACCTGGTTCCAGCCGCGACCCTCGATCCAGCCGGAGCCGGGATTCGATTTGTCGTAGGCAGCAGTACGTTCAACTGCGTCTTCGACGCTTGGCGTCCCGGTGAGGTTCAGTTGTATAGTCAGGAATCCCTGATTGGACATATGTGCGTGCGAATCAACCAGTCCGGGCAGCACGAACCGGCCGCGACCGTCGACCTGGCTGGCGTCCGTACGCTCGGCGATCAGGTCGTCGCCGCCAGTTGCGACAATGCGGCCCTGTTCGTCAAAAATCAGAACGCTGAACTGCTTGATATCGCCATTGGCCGTGGACGTATAGCCGGTCACCGAATGCAGTAGCGTATCGGCTGCCGCTGCCTCACCAATGTACGTGACGCATGCAAGATAAATAATGGTTCTGAAAATTGAATTCAAAACATGATGCCTCGATATCGTTCCGGCTTGGCTTCGTATCGTTCTTTTACCCGACATTGTATGCAGTGACGAGCCTGAATAGCTAATATTGCTCCTTTGCGGCGCCGGCATGAATTGTGGGGCGTGTTTTGATTGGAAGTCTCGTTATGACCAGCAATAGCACCCGATGAACCGCGGCGAATGAGTACCTTATTACTTGTGCGGCATGGTCAGGCCAGGCTCTTTACCGACAAAATGATCGGCTGTCCGATCTCGGCCTGAGCCAGGCCGAGGCCCTGGCGGATTTCTGGCTGGAACGGGGAATCCGGCCGGACAGCGTCTTTTCAGGCTCCATAATTCGACAGCGGCAGCGTGAGGACGGCACTTCGTGATGTCATGTCGAACGCAGGGCGCGGCAAAACCATTGCGGTTTTTACTTCTGGTGGCCCCGTCGCGATCAGTGTGCAAACGATTCTGCAGGCGCCTGAGATCAAGGCGGCGGAGCTAAACTGGCGCGTGCACAACTGTTCGGTTACCCGCTACACGTTCAGCGGCGAGCGAGTCACGCTCGACGCATTCAACGATGTGTCGCATTTGCCGGTCGATATGCAGTCATATCGCTGACTGCGCCAGGCATCGAGGCTCATCAGAGCGCGGCTAGCGGATTGCCCTGGTCCGGGCCCTGGCCTTGATTGCCGCGCAAAACGTTCCAGGCCGGCTGAATCTGGTCATTCATCTTGTCATGCCTGCCCGATACCCGGGTGCACCTGAAGGTGAGGATTCCGGCCCAAGTTGTTGATTCCTTGGTAGTGGCGCCGAGTTGACGCGGCGAATTTGTGGCTAATTTACTACAACAGTCGATGTAAAATCCGGATACGCTTTCAATCTGCCTAAGAAATTGACATCAGGCGGTATTTCTGCGAAGTTCAGACCCTGAATTTAGTCGTCTTTCAACAACAGCAAGGCGGCTGACCGATTTTGACGATACCTTCAGGTACGACTTGGCGGGGGGCCGAAAGGCCAGGACCGAAGTACTGATGATGGTAAAGCGGCTCCCACAGGGAGTCGCTTTTTTTTGGACCTTCTTTTTCTCAGGGGTCGAACCGCTAAGCCAGCTTTGCGGTTCGACCCCTGAGAAGCCTTAGCGCTTCGACCCCTAAGAATCATGCAGAAGCTTCCAGATCTTCTGCGGCGTCAATGGCATGTCGATGTGATCGATGCCATGGGGTGACAATGCGTCCAGGACGGCATTCACGAGGGCGGGCGCCGCGCCGACCGTGCCGGCCTCGCCCGCACCTTTGATGCCGAGCGGGTTGCGCGGCGACTCGATTTCCTGGTAATGAAATTCGACATCGGGGACCCAATCGGCGCGTGGCATGGTGTAGTCGATGAATGAGCCTGTCAGCAACTGACCGCTGTCCGGATCGTAAATTGCTTCTTCGCACAGAGCCTGGCCAAGTCCCTGTGCAGTACCCCCTACGATCTGACCTTCAAGAATGAGTGGATTGACGACCGTGCCAACGTCGTCCTCGATCGTGTAGCGAAGGATTTCGACGACGCCGGTATCGGGGTCTATTTCGACTTCGCAGATGTGGCAGCCATTGGGAAAAGTTCCGCCTTCGGGTGCAAATCTCGCCGTGCTCGAGAGTCCGGGTTCCACGTCTTCGGGTCTATGCGCATCGTCGAAAGAAGCCACTGCGACTTCTGCCAACAATACCGACCTGTCCGTACCGGCGATCCGATACGCTCCCTTATGGAATTCGATATCGGTTTCCGCGGCCTCCAGTACCTCGGCCGCCATCTTTCGACCGTTGTCGATTAATTTTTTTACGGTCCCGAACAGTGCCGAGCCACCGATCACCATGGAGCGCGAGCCGCCAGTGCCTTCGCCCGTCGCAATCCTCTGGCTGTCACCCTGAATCACATCGATTTGATCCAGGTCGATGCCGAGGCCGGCCGCTACCATCTGGCCGAAACTGGTTTCATGGCCCTGACCGGATGACTGCGTGCCCACCAGCACCGTGACTCGCCCGTCCCGTTCGAAATTGATGACTGTATCTTCGCCGCCGAATGCGGAGCAGATTTCGACGTAATAACTCAGGCCAATACCACGTAGCTTGCCGTTGCCGGCGCTCTGCGCCTGTCGATCCCCGCATCCCGACCAGTCGGCCCGCGCCAGGGCTGAGTCGAGCAGCCCTTGATACTCTCCTGAGTCGTACACCCGGCCGGTAAACGTTTTGTACGGAAATTGCTCGGGTGAAATGAAGTTGCGGCGTCGTATGTCATCCCTCGGAATATCGAGTTCGCCAGCTGCTTTGTCGACCAGCCGTTCGATCAGATAGGTCGCTTCAGGCCGGCCTGCGCCGCGATATGCATCGACCGGTACGGTATTGGTCATGACTGTGCTGACGTCGACGTAACCGATCGGAATGTCATAGCATCCGGGCGTCATGCTGGCCCCGAACCACGGCAGGATCGGTCCGGCCTGCGAACAGTAGGCACCGGCATTGCCGGTAATCGATGCCCGCATCGCAAGGAATTGTCCGTCACTATCGAGAGCGAGTTCCGCATGGCTGACGTGGTCACGACCGTGCAAATCGCTCAAGAAACTCTCGGTCCGGTCGGCGATCCACTTGATGGGGCGGCTGAGTACTCTCGCCGCGTGCAGAGCAACGATAGTTTCGCACTGCAGAAAGAACCTGAGGCCGAATGCACCGCCAACATCGGGCGAAATGACATGCAGCATCTCCGGTGCGATATCGATGCAATGCAGAATGCGATCGTGCAGTATGTGTACACCCTGGCAGCCCTGATAGAGCGTAATTTTTCCGCTCGTGGCGTCAAAATCCACGACGCAGCCACGTGGTTCCATCGCAGTGGGCGCCAGACGATTGTTGACGACGTCGATCGATACAACATGGTCGGCTTTTTCGAAAACTGCGTCCGTCGCTTCTTTGTCGCCGTGTTCCAGAACGCCAAGCAGGTTTCCTGCCAGGTCTGCGTGAATGATTTGCGCACTGTCGCGGAGTGCGTCCGCAATGCTTACCGTGGCGTCGATCTCGTCGACGTCGAATTCGATTAGCTCGGCCGCATCTTTCGCCGCGGCGAGCGATTCGGCAACGATGCCTGCAACTGGCTCGCCCACATAGCGAACACGGTCTCGCGCCAACGGTGGTTGTTCCAATGCGTCTCTGGGCTCGGCCAGCGTACTTCCCGGCATGTCAAAGCCGGGCAAATCCCTGACGCCGGCATCGGTCAGGTCCCGGGACGTGAAAACTGCGGCCACACCGGGTGACCGGCGGGCTTCACTGACATCGAGCTGCGCAATGGTGCCGTGAGCGAAGGGTGATCGGAGTAAATACAGATACGCCTGGCCGCCAATCGAGATATCGCCGGTGTATTGGCCGTGTCCCGTTAGGAATCGCTGGTCTTCGACACGCCTGATGGCCTGACCGGTTCCGAATTTGCCCACGTTGTAAGTCTACCCGTTGGCTGCTGTTCAAACGCGCATTTTGCGGCTGGCATTTGGTATTTTCAAACCATTGCTATTCAAAGGAGCTTATTTCTCCATTCTGCAATCGCATTCCCGATTTCGCCCGGCGAATCCTCCTGCAGGAAGTGGTTACCTTTGACAGTCACTTCCTGTTGATTTTTCCAGCCTCTGCAAAACTCGCGCTGCGGCCCGACCAGAATCGCACCCGGGTCCGCATTGATAAACAGCTTCGGTATGTCCGAGCTGCATATCCAATCAGAATATCCGGCGACGATGTCGTGGACCTCCTCCGGTTCGCCGTCGATCGGGATCTGCCGTGGCCAGGTCAGGGTCGGGCGCCGGTCCTCTCCCGGGTTCAGGAACGGCCGCCGATACACATTCATCTCGTCTTCAGTCAAATCACGCAGCACGGACCCTGGCAGCACCCTTTCGACGAACAGGTTCTTGTCCAGCACCATGGCCTCACCGGCTGCGGATCGAAAACCCTGGAAAACAGCCCTTGCCGCCTCGGGCCACTCGTCCCAGGTGACCGGCCTGACGATCGCTTCCATGTAAGCGATACCCAATACCAGATCCGGGTGCTGCTGCGCCCAGTCAAAGCCGAGTGCGGAACCCCAGTCGTGTATGACCAGGGTGACCCGGTCACTGACGCCCAGCGCTTGCCAGGCCGCAAACAAATACTCACGATGTTCGGCGTAGCGATAACTGTCCGGACCCGGATTATCCAGCTTGTCCGAATCGCCCATGCCGATGAGATCGACCGCGATGCAGCGTCCCTGGCCCGCCAGGTGGGGCATGATATTACGCCAGAGATAGGACGAGGTCGGATTGCCGTGCTGAAACACGATAGGATCGCCATCGCCCATTTCGACATACGCCATACTCTTGCCCTGCACCTCGATAAATTGCTTTGTCGGTTCTTCGGCGCTCAACATAAAGGTATTCCTCGTGGCTTGATCAATGACAGCTGGTGGTCCATCAACATGACCTTGTTGGGCCACCAGGATTGAGCCGTGAATATTGGATTATGCTCTGTTAAATTGTGCGCTAACAAATTACAGGCAAATTTCACAAGGGACGCTAATGACACCGGCAAACCGTTCGGCCTACTGGCGCGCCAACCTGAGGCTTGTCGGCGCATGTCTCGTCATCTGGTTCGCATGCTCCTATGGTTTCGGCATCCTGCTCGTCGAGCAGCTTAACAGTATTCGTGTCGGCGGCTTCCAACTGGGATTCTGGTTCGCGCAACAGGGCTCGATATACATATTCGTGCTGCTGATCTTTTTCTATGCCTGGCGCATGAACAAGATTGACCAGAAATTCGACGTTCACGAAGACTGAGCCAAAGCGTGGAACTCAAGGCACTGACTTATCTGGTCGTTGGCGCAAGCTTTGCGCTCTATATCGGCATTGCAATCTGGTCTCGTGCACACAGCACCAGCGACTTCTACATAGCAGGTAAGGGCGTGTCCCCCGTCGCCAACGGCATGGCGACGGCCGCCGACTGGATGAGTGCGGCCTCGTTCATCTCAATGGCAGGTCTCATCGCTTTCCTCGGATACGACGGTTCCGTTTATCTCATGGGCTGGACCGGCGGTTATGTCCTGCTCGCTTTGTTTCTTGCCCCTTACCTGCGCAAGTTCGGCAAGTTCACCGTGCCTGAGTTCATCGCCGAACGATATTATTCGAAAACGGCGCGCATCGTTGCCGTCATTTGCCTGATCTTCATTTCGTTTACCTATGTCGCCGGCCAGATGCGCGGAGTCGGCATCGTTTTCTCCCGATTTCTGGAAGTCGATGTGACTATCGGCCTCATTATCGGCATGGGTGTCGTTTTCATTTATGCCGTATTGGGCGGCATGAAGGGTATTACCTATACACAGGTCGCCCAGTATTGCGTATTGATCTTTGCTTACACGGTGCCGGCGATCTTCATCGCGATTCAGATTACAGGCAATGCAATTCCACAACTCGCTTTTGGCAGTGAGATTACGGGCTCCGGTGTCAGTCTCCTCGACAAGCTTGACGACATCGTCACATCGCTGGGTTTCGATCAATATACGAGCGGAACGAAGAGTCGGATTGACATTTTCTGCATTACGTTGGCCCTGATGGCGGGCACGGCGGGCCTGCCGCATGTGATTGTCAGGTTCTTCACCGTGCCGAAGGTGCGTGATGCGCGTACATCGGCCGGCTATGCCTTGCTCTTTATTGCGATCCTGTACACGACCGCCCCGGCCGTCGGCGCCATGGCAAGATATAACCTCATTAACACCATGCAGCCGGGCGAGATCGGTGCCGTCGATGGCAACCTCGTGTATGAGGACCGGCCCGCCTGGTTTGATACCTGGCAGCAGACCGGCCTGCTACAGTTTGAGGACAAGAATGGTGACGGGCGCATCCAGTACTACAACGACGCCAATACCGAATTCGCCGAAACCGCCAAAGCATATGGCTGGCGGGGCAATGAACTTAGCGTCGATCGCGACATCATAGTGCTTGCGAACCCCGAGATTGCGGGGTTGCCGTCGTGGGTCATCGCGCTGGTCGCCGCCGGCGGCATTGCCGCGGCACTCTCGACCGCGGCAGGCCTGCTGCTCGTCATCTCCGCCGCCGTGTCACACGACCTGATCAAGGGTATTTTCCTGCCCGACATCTCCGAGAAAAAAGAGCTGCTGGCAGGCCGCGTCGCCGCGGCGTTCGCCATTATGGTGGCCGGCTACCTCGGATTCGATCCGCCGGGATGGGTTGCCCAGGTCGTTGCATTTGCCTTTGGCCTTGCCGCAGCGTCACTATTCCCCGTGATCGTGCTCGGCATCTTTTTCAAGCGTGCAAATAAACAAGGTGCAATTGCCGGCATGCTGACCGGGCTTTTCTTCACCTACGGCTACATTGAGTACTTCAAGGGCCTGTTCCTGAAGTGGGCCGGTTCTCCATGGGGCGAGAACGTGACGGAACACTGGCTGTTCGGCATTTCCCCGGAAGGCATAGGTGTCATCGGCATGATCCTGAATTTTTTCGTCATCATCGCAGTAAGCTACATGACGCCGGCACCGCCGGAGCGCATCCAGCACCTGGTCGAAGATATTCGCGTACCCAGATCACTCTAAAGGACGAACAGATGAAATCCTTTATCAATAGACTGTCGCTCGCCCTGATCCCGGTGCTCTGCGCACTGATTTTTCCTGCACCTGTCGCTGCTGAGTTCAACGTCGAAGAGCAGGCAATGATCGACTGGATAGACGAACACTCGGAGGATGCCATCGATCTTCTCGAGCAACTCGTCAACATCAGCAGCGGCACAATGAATCAGGAAGGTGTGCGAAAGGTCGGCATCGTGCTGCGCGCCGAACTGGACGAACTTGGCCTCGAGACCGAATGGATCGAACTCCCAGCGGAGATGCAACGCGCCGGTCACCTCGTCGGCAGACTCAAAGGTACGCGGGGCCGGAAAATGCTGCTGATCGGCCATCTCGACACCGTGTTTGAGGCTGCCGATGAATTTCAGGCTTATTCGCGCGAAGGCAACATCGGCAAAGGGCCGGGCATCGATGATATGAAGTCAGGTGATGTCATCATTATCTATGCCCTCAAAGCGCTGCGTGAAATCGGCGCGCTCGATGATGCGCAGATCATCGCCTTCTACACGGGAGACGAGGAAAAGACGGGAAAGCCCTTGTCGGTGTCCCGCAAGGATCTGATTGAGGCAGGGCGATGGGCGAATGTCGCGCTCGGCTTCGAAGCGGCGGTGCACTACGATGGCAGCGACTGGGCGACGATAGCCAGGCGTAGCTCGAGCGAATGGCGCCTCGAGGTGACTGGCAAGCAAGCGCATTCCTCGCGGGTGTTCAGCGAAGACGTTGGCGCGGGTGCGATTTATGAGGCCGCCAGAATCATTTCGTCTTTCTATGACGAGGTGCGCGGCGAGGAGCACCTGACCTTCAATGCAGGGACCATTCTTGGCGGAACTGATGTTCAATACGATTTCGAACAGAACAGGGGCTCGACATTCGGCAAGACGAATGTGGTGCCGCGCAAGGCGATCGTGCACGGCGGCATTCGTACTATTTCACTGGAACAGCTGGAACGTGCTAAAGAAGCGATGCGCGCCGTTGTCGCCCAACACCTTCCCCATACCGATGCCTCGATATCGTTTATCGACGGCTATCCGCCGATGTTTCCGACAGACGGCAACAAGCGGCTGCAGGAAAAATTCTCCCGGATCAATGAGGAGTTGGGCAGGGGACCGATGCCCGCCCTGGACCCTTCAAGACGCGGTGCCGCCGATGTCTCTTTTGTCGCGCCGTATACCGATGCGCTGGCCGGGCTCGGTGCGCTCGGTGAGGGGGGTCATACGCCGAACGAAAACCTTGAGCTTGACTCAATGACGCTGGCTATCAAACGCGCTGCGATCCTGATTTACAGACTCAGTCGCGAGGAATAATGGCAGGACCGGTGACGGAGCACGACTGGTTTGATCGCGGTTGAGGTAATCCTGGTCTGTCCCTGCCGGTAAACGGAGGTACTATTTATGCTATCCGAAATCGTGATCAATGTGCTCGCCTCGGCGATACTACTCGTATTCGGCTATTTCGGCGGGCAATACCGCGAACGAAAATCTTACCAGGGTAAGAACCTGGAGGAATACGAGTTTTATCCATTTGCTCTGGACGAGAAAAAACTCCTGT
>JAPUKV010000170.1 GCA_027295475.1 Pseudomonadota bacterium | reverse complement strand
ATAAGTTATTGTTATTATTGGTGCCCGGGGCGAGACTCGAACTCGCACTTGCGTTAGCAAAACGGATTTTAAGTCCGTAGCGTCTACCAATTCCGCCACCCGGGCCGGGTTTCAGACATGACACGTGGAGGCTAGGGACGGAATCGAACCGACGTACACGGCTTTGCAGGCCGCTGCATAACCACTCTGCCACCTAGCCGAAGGCGGGTCGAAATCGAATTTCGGCGGGCGAAAAAAACAACACACTCGATCAGCAGGCGTCGCAGTATAACGCCACCTCCCCCAGAATCAATTAGCTGTCTGTTTCCGGGCGGTTTGTGTCTGCGCGAATGCACTGCATAATGGCCGCATGAATAATCGAATCGCAAGGCCTTTTGGGCCAAAGCTGATCATGCTGGCAGTGCTGTCAGGATGCACGGTTGACGAAATGCCCGAGCCGGCGGTGACGGATGTCGTGAGGATCGAAGTACCGGCAGGAAGTCAGAGCAGCAGCCCAAACCTCGCCGTCGGGCCTTCTGGCACAGCCGTACTGAGCTGGCTCGAAGCCGACGGTCCAGGCCACGCCCTGAAGTTCTCAGTACTCACTGACAGCGTGTGGGGGAATGCCCGAACCGTTGCCCGGGGTGAGCACTGGTTCGTGAACTGGGCCGACTTCCCGTCCGTAGTGCCCATATCACCAACCTTGTGGGCGGCCCACTGGCTGGTTAGCCAACCCGCCGGGGGCTACGCGTATGACGTCTCCGTCGCACTCTCGGCTGACTCGGGGCAAAGCTGGTCCGAACCCGTGATGCCCCACCGCGATGGAACGGCGACCGAGCATGGCTTCGTCACCCTGTATCCGAGAGAGGCAGGCGTCGGTCTGGTCTGGCTGGACGGGCGCAATATGCTGAATGATCCCGGTGAAGATATTGCCGCATCAGGTATGACGCTCAGGGCTGCGACCTTGTCTCCTGACTTGATGCTCTCTGACGAGCTGCTGGTCGATGGACTTGCCTGTGATTGCTGCCAGACCGATGTTGCATTAACAAGCGAAGGGCCCGTTGCAATCTATCGCGATCGCACAGCAGGCGAGACACGCGATATTTATGTCTCAAAGTATGTCGGGAATCGGTGGCAGGATGTACGTCCGGTGGCAAATGATAATTGGGAAATCGCAGGCTGTCCGGTGAATGGTCCCGTTATCGGTGCGCAGGAAAACACGGTGGCTGCGGCCTGGTTCACTGCTGCAAATAGTGTTCCCCGCGTCCAGGTCGGCTTTTCCGACGATGCGGCGCGATCATTCGCAACGCCGATCGAGATTGCTCGCGGCGAGACCCTCGGTCGGGTCGGCATTGCGATGTTATCTGAGGGTCAGATTGCCGTTAGCTGGTTACGCAAGACGCCAACAAAGTCGGCAGAGGTTTGCGTCAGGCGCGTATCGGTCGACGGTCAAATGGGTCCCGTGCACGTCGTTTCCAGCGGGCATGACGTCGCCAGTTTCAGCGTGCCGCAGATGGTTCGAACAGGCAACACCCTGGTCCTCGCCTGGACGGACCAGGCCGATGGGGTAAACCGCGTCATGTCGGCCAGGATTTCGATCGACTCCCTGCGTTAAGAGCTGGACGCGGACAATACTCATTGCGCCTGCTAACGCGGATATTCGTCAAATTTAATAAAAAGGCCGGTCAAGTCGACCGGCCTTTCCATTATCTGGAGCGGGTGATGAGGATTGAACTCACGACCCTCACGTTGGCAACGTGATGCTCTACCGCTGAGCTACACCCGCTTTGACTGTTGGATTCTACCCGCTTCTCAGCGGAGGGCCGAGATTTTAGCCACTGTTACCTTGCTGTCAAGGACATCCGGATTATGTCGCGGGACAGTGGCAAATTCTAACTACTTCTCACTATTGCGGGCCATGCGGCGCGCAAGTAGGCGACCATCGACCACAAGGTCATACCTGCAGCGATCAGGAGCAGGACGAAGCCCAAGTCGTAAATTTCGATGCCAAACAAATCGTGTTCATAAACCATGAAACCGATGCCAAACATCTGCAACACGGTCTTGATCTTGCCGTGCAAGGATACGGCAACGTCTGCTCTTGCTCCGATGCCCGCCATCCATTCTCGTAATGCCGATACGGTTATTTCCCGGCCGATGATAATGACGGCGACCAGAGCGACGGTGATTCGCGGGTCTCCCTGTACCAGCAATACAAGAATAATGGTCACCATTAACTTGTCAGCGACCGGGTCGAGGAATTCGCCAAACTTGGAGGTCTGCCCAAGTTTCCTGGCAACGTACCCATCCAACAGGTCGGTCACGGCGGCCAGACCGAAGACGATGCCGGCGATCGGCCGGGCAAAGTCCATATCACTGTAAAAGCAATAGACGACCGCAGGGATCGCTGCGATGCGAATCAGGGTCAGAGTATTGGCTGTGTTAATTTTCAATAGTCAGTCCGCCAGCTGTGCGCTAGTTATTACCGTCGAGATGAAGATCTTCATAGATTCGTTGGGCCAGTGACCGGCTGATCCCGTGTACCTTGACGAGATCGTCGATACCAGCCCCGTGCACGCCCTGTAAGCCCCCAAACTGCCGCAGTAATTCGCGGCGGCGCTTTGGTCCCAATCCCGGAATCTCCTCCAGCCGGGACGTCTTTCTGGCTTTGGCACGCCGCTGCCGGTGTCCGGTGATGGCAAACCGGTGTGCCTCGTCCCTGATTTGCTGGATCAGGTGCAGCGCCGGCGAATCTGACGGCAGTATAGTGGGCGTGCTCGAACCTGCCAAGAACAGCTGCTCACCGCCTGGTTTTCTTGCTCTGCCTTTTGCAATTGCGACAACCTGAAGCCAGTCGAGCTCGAGTTCGTCAAGGACTGTTAGCGCCTCGGATAGCTGGCCCTTGCCCCCGTCAACGAACAGCACGTCAGGCATTGGCACCTCGCCTTTCTTGACTCGTACATAGCGTCTTCGAAGTGCTTCGGCCATCGCCGCATAGTCGTCGCCCGGCACTGCCGGTTTCAGATTGAAGCGCCGATAGTCGCTCTTCAATGGTCCGGCCGTGTTGAATACCACGCAGGAGGCGACGGTCGCTTCACCGGATGTATGGCTCACGTCAAAACACTCGAGGCGTTCGGGCGGCCCCTCGAGCTGCAGCACTTCACCCAGTGCTGCGAACTGGCGCCGAATCGTTGCATTGCTGGCTGCCTGCAGATCGAGTCCCTGTTCCGCGTTCGTACGGGCCATCTGCAGCCAGCGCAGCCGGTCTCCCCGGACCCGGTGCTTGATTTGTACTTTGTGACCCGATCGCTTCGACAGGCTGCCTTGCAGTAACTGAAGGTCTTCAATATCGGAATCGATGATGATTTCTGAAGGCGCATCCCGGCCCAGGTAATATTGCGATAGAAAGCCTCCATGCATTTGCGGCATAGTTGCATCGCCGCTGATTCTGGGAAAGTGGTTGCGGCTGCCGAGCATTACACCGTGCCGAATGAACAAGATGGTGACGCAATGCAGTCCGGGACGTGATGCAATTGCAATGACATCCAGGTTCTTCGCAGTCGTTCTGGAGACAAGCTGTTCCGCTTCGACCTTTTTGATGCGAGAAATCTGGTCGCGGCAGCGGGCGGCCAGCTCGTAGTCCTGCATTTCGGCTGCCTGCTCCATGTGCGCGACGAGCGTGTTGATCACGCTACGGTTCTTGCCCTCAAGGAAAAGAATTGCTGCGCCCGCATCTTTACTGTATCCAGCCTCATCGATATAGCCGACGCAGGGCGCGGTACAGCGCCTGATCTGATATTGCAGGCACGGACGGGTCCGGTTGTTGAAGTAACTGTCCTTACACTGCCGGACCAGGAAGAGTTTCTGTAACTCGTTCAGCGTTTTCCGTACGGCACCAGTACTGGGGTAAGGTCCGAAGTACCGGCCCTTGCCTTTCCGCGGCCCACGATGAAATTCGAGGCGCGGAAAAGGATGTTCCGTCGATACGTATATATAAGGGTAGCTCTTGTCATCTCTGAGGACGACATTGAAGCGTGGCTTGTGCCGTTTGATCAGGTTGTACTCGAGGATGAGGGCTTCGGCTTCCGTGTTGGTAACGGTTACCTCGACATCTCTGACCAGCTTCATCATCGAGCTGGTCTTGGCGTCCGTGTGAGTCCGATGAAAATAGCTGGACACCCGTTTATTGAGGTCACGCGCCTTGCCGACATAGATGACCTGTTCTTTGGCGTTCAGCATGCGATAAACACCCGGACGATGCGTCAGGCTGGTGACGAACGATTTCGCATCGAATTCTGTTTTGTCGCTGGACTTCAACCGGCCACCTGTAAAAGTAGCTCTTTCGCCCGGGCGAATACTGACCGGAACATCTCGTCGGTCAGTCGCCGGGTGTTCGTGTTATAGCGACTGCAATGATAAGAGTCCAGCAGGATCAAGCCCGGCGTAATTTCGTGTTCGGCTGCATGGCCGAACGGATAATCCGCTTGCCTGAGGGACAGGCCGCGGATAACGGCGCGGTGGGCAATACCGCCCAGGGCGAGAATGACGGAATTTTCGGGCAAAGTGCTCAATTCATTCGCAAGATACGCGTTGCAGGTGTTGATCTCGGCACCTACCGGCTTGTTATCGGGCGGCAGGCACTTGACCGCGTTGGTGATACGGGAGTTCAAAAGCCTGAGACCGTCGTCCTCGGCCACTGACTCTGCCTGATTGCTGAAACCGAAGTCATGCAGCGTCTCGTACAGCAAGATGCCTGCGTGATCACCGGTAAAGGGCCTGCCCGTTCGGTTCGCGCCATGCATGCCGGGTGCGAGGCCAACGATCAGGAAGTTAGCCGCCGGGTCGCCGAAAGGCGGAACCGGCCGACAGTGATAGTCGGGATTTTTTTCTTTGACGGCATCAAGAAACGCGGCCAGGCGCGGACAGTTTCGGCAGTCCGGATCAAATATTCTAGTCATCCATCCAGTGTTGCACCGGGAATCACCTTTGCCAACTCCTCTTCGACTTCCTTTTTATCGTAATGCATTGTCGTCGGCGTCTCTCAGTCGATTTCCTGATATGCCACTAACGTAAGGAATGGAGCGAATTCGTCCTGCGCCGTGATCTGGTCCAGCAACTTTGCGGCGAGTTCGAAGTTGCCTGCCCTGAACTGGTCCTCGCCGACTTTATCCCGGATTTTTTCGAGTTCTTCGCCGAGAAGTGTTTTGAAGAGTTCATAGGTCACGTTTCGACCTTCGTCGAGTACGCCGGTCTCGTGGTGCACCCATTGCCATACCTGGGCCCGGGAAATCTCTGCCGTTGCGGCGTCTTCCATCAGGTTGTTGAGCGGTACACAGCCGTTGCCACCCAGCCAGGCAGCCATGTATCGCACGCCAATACTGATATTGTCGCGCAGCCCGGCCTCGGTGATTTTTCCTTTGACGACATGCAAGAGGTCGGCGGCACTAACGTGTACATCCTCGCGGAGCCTGTCGAGTTGATGATCGCCGGACATGTGTTCGTCGAATATCTCAGTCGCCAGTGCCACCAGCGCCGGATGCGCCACCCAGGTACCATCGTGGCCGTCGGTCACCTCGCGGTCCTTGTCTGCCCGAACTTTTGCAAGCGCCTGACTGTTCGCCTCTTCGTCGTTCTTGATCGGGATCTGTGCCGCCATACCGCCTATCGCATAAGCCCTTCGCCGGTGGCAAGTCTTGATCACGAGTTGAGAATACGACCTCAGAAAATGCGCGTTCATCGTGATTTCGGCGCGGTCCGGCAACACGAATTCGGGATACTGGCTGAATTTCTTGATGAAGCTGAAAATATAATCCCAGCGGCCGCAATTCTGACCGACGATGTGATCCTTCAGCTCATAAAGAATCTCGTCGATTTCGAACGCGGCCAGTATCGTCTCGATTAGAACCGTAACCTTTATCTCACCCCTGGAGACGATGCCGGCGTTTTCGGAGAACCTGAATACATCACGCCACAAACGGGCCTCCAGGTGATTTTCGAGCTTCGGTAGATAGAAATAAGGTCCCGTGCCGCGCTTCTTCAGCTCTTCCGCGTTGTGGAACAGGTAAAGGCCGAAATCGACAAAGGCGCCCGGCACTTCATTGGCGTCTGCCAAAATGTGCTTTTCGCGCAGGTGCCAGCCCCTGGGGCGAACGATTAATGTCGCGGTCTCCTCATTAAGCTGGTAGTGCTTGCGGTTAGACGTGAGTTCGATAGTGCGATTCACGGCATCGCGCAGGTTGATCTGACCCTGCACGACGTTGTGCCAGGTCGGCGTGAGCGAATCCTCGCAATCTGCCATGAACACTTTTGCACCCGAGTTCAGTGCGTTGATAATCATCTTGCGATCGGTCGGTCCGGTAATTTCCACACGGCGATCCCGCAAGTCCGCCGGCACCTCCGTGACATGCCAGTCCGACTCCCGAATCTCAGCCGTTTCAGGTAGAAAATCCGGCATTTGGCCGGCGTTGATCGCATGCTGACGCTCAACCCGCAATGCCAGCAGCTCCTCGATTCGTGGCGAAAACTCCCGGGCCAATGATGCGACAAAGTCCATTGCCGGATCGCTCAGGATCTCGTCAAATGCCGGCGTCCTCTCGCCGAGGATTCGGATGCCTTTGGCGCCTTGATCCGCCTGCTTGCTGCTCATGCTAATTTTGCCTCGCTTAAAACACAGTCGCGTTTTAGGGGTCGAACCGCTAAGGAATCTTAGCGGTTCGACCCCCAATAATTGAAAGTGATAACCGTCGATGCGGCAGCGCGGCATCATATCCACGCTGTGGGCGACATTCAATCGGGCTGGTGACTAGTGCCGCAGGCCGGCTATGCGCATGGCCATTTCCATCGCCTGCTCATAGTTCAGTCTCGGGTCGACTGTCGACTTGTAAGCTCTTGCCAGGTCGCCGTCGGTCAGTCCTCGCGCCCCGCCGGTGCATTCTGTGACATTTTCCCCGGTCAGTTCGAGGTGCACACCGCCCAGGTAACTGCCCAGCGCCTTGTGCACTGAGAAGGCCGACTCCAGTTCCGAAACAATGTTGTCGAAGCGCCTCGTCTTTGTCCCGTCCGCCGTACTCTCCGTGTTGCCGTGCATCGGGTCACAGATCCAGAGAACAGGCGATCCGGTCTCACGCACAGCGCGAATCAGGTCTGGCAGCTTGTCTTCGATCGACTTCGCGCCGAAACGGTGAATGAGACTGATACGTCCCGGTTCATTATTCGAGTTCAACACAGCAATCAGCTCCTGCAGCCATTCTGCAGTCATGCCGGGGCCGATCTTGATTCCTATCGGATTTGCGATGCCGCGGAAAAATTCGACGTGCGCGCCATCAATCGTGGCAGTCCGCATGCCGATCCACGGAAAATGCGTACTCAGGTTGTACCATCGTTCGCGATGTTTGAGGAACCGGGTCTGAGCCTGCTCGTATGACAAATGTAGTCCTTCATGCGCGGCATAAATATCGGCCCGTTGTGCCTGGTGTATCGGACGCCCTGAAATCGACTCCAGAAAATCAAGCGAATTCGAAATCGAATCGACAATATTGTGGTACTCGTCTGCCATTGGCGAATGACCGACCCAGTTCAGGTCCCAGAACTCCGGGTGGTGCAGGTCCGCGAAACCGCCGTCAATGAGCGAGCGGACAAAATTGAGCGTCAGCGCCGCCCGTTCATAACCGCGCAGCATCAGTTGTGGGTTCGGTATGCGGTCTTCGGCGGTAAATGGAATCCGATTGACGAGATCGCCACGAAAACTCGGCAAGGTCTGGCCATCGCGTGTTTCCGTGTCTGCCGAGCGGGGCTTTGCGTATTGCCCGGCCATGCGCCCTACGCGCACGACTGGTTTCTTTAGTCCATACAGCATGACGAGGCTCATTTGCAGCAGAATCTTGAGTTTCGCGACGATATTTTCGGAAGTGCACTCGTCGAAACTCTCGGCACAGTCGCCGCCCTGCAGAACGAAGGAGTCGCCCCGCTGTGCCCTGGCAATTCGCGCACGGAGCTCATCGACCTCCCAGGATGTCACGATAGGCGGCAGCCGGCTGAGTTCGGATACCACGCGTTCCAGCGCGGGCCTGTCCGGGTAGTTCGGCTGCTGGGCGGCCGGCAGACTCGCCCAGCTCGCGGGATGCCACTCTGATTTGCCAACGCTTCGTGTCACGGCCACTCCTGATACATTGGGCTCAATCGAGCCCCAAACACATGCTGCGTGGTGGACTATGCCACGATGACCTGAGCCCAGGCAAAAGTTTCTCCTGTAAACAATAGCTTACGCGGGCTGTGCCTTTGATCCACACGCCTCGCAACAGCCCCGCGTACAGGCCCTGCAGCAATCCCTTTTGAAGAATCTCGCCTACCGGTGAAATATTCATGCTGCGCTGGAAAGGGCGACTAGAGATTGTCACAATGCGCGCCTCAAAATCTCCCTTAAGCGATGACCTGCTGTCCGAAGTGACAGTGTTGGACCCAAAATTCAGGAGTTCTCATGCAAGAGATATTGGTTCTCGGCGCCGGCAAAATAGGCGCGTTGATCTCCGGGTTGCTGGCCGATTGCGGTGACTACCATGTGCAGCTCGCGGACAAGGACGCTGGCGTCGCCGACGAAGTCGTAACAGCTCACGGGCAGCGGAATCTGGACGGCTATACGTTCGATGCAGCTGACGCAGCGAGCCTTGCTTCACACATCAAAAAACACAAACCGGTCGCTGTGATTTCCGGATTGCCCTACTACTGTAATGTTTCAGTGGCCAAAGTCGCCAGAGAAGAGAAGCTGCACTACTTCGACCTGACTGAAGATGTTGCAGTAACGGAGGCAGTGCGAAAACTGGCCGAGGGTTCGGAAACGGTTTTTATTCCACAATGTGGTCTGGCTCCCGGCTTTGTCAGCATTGCCGCGAATGAACTCATTCAGCATTTCGACGAACTGAAGTCAGTCAAGCTGCGCGTGGGCGCCCTGCCCCAGCATCCGAACAACGTATTGAAGTATTCACTGACATGGTCGACCGACGGCGTCATCAATGAATACGGGAACCTTTGCAGAAGCATAGTTGATGGCACTGAAGTCGACGTATTGCCGCTGGAAGGCCTCGAAGAGATCGAGATTGACGGCAAACTGTACGAAGCATTCAATACGTCGGGCGGCCTGGGTTCTCTCGGCGATACTTATAGCGGCCGCGTCAACACCATGAACTACAAAACGATTCGTTACCCGGGTCATTGCGAGCAGATTCGTTTGCTCATGAACGGTCTGAAGCTGAACCGTGACCGAGGCACACTAAAACGCATCCTTGAAAACGCTGTACCGCAAACGCTGCAGGACGTCATCATAATCTATGCGGCGGTAACCGGCATTCAGGATGGAGAGCTGCGCGAAGAAAACTATGTCAACAAGGTATATCCCGAGATGGTTTCAGGGCGCCTCTGGTCTGCGATACAAATCACGACAGCCGCAGGTATCTGCAGTGTCATGGACCTGATGATGTCAAATCCGTCGAAGTATTCCGGGTTCATTGCGCAGGAAGAATTCGGCCTGAGCGAAATTCTCGAAAATCGTTTCGGCGAGTATTACGCACACGGCGGAACCAATCAGGCTTCGGCTGAAGCGGTTGCCCGCGGCGAAACCGGGCATCAGCGCGTTAAATAAAGGGAAGGATGTGTCATGAATGAAATTTTAAAAAGACTTGATCTCGGTGAAATAAACGCCGGTACCTGGTCGGGCGCAGAAGCCTTCGAGTCGGACGATGCGACACTGATCGAGTCAGTCAATCCGGCCACCGGTGAAGTCATTGCCAGCGTGCGATCGACCACCGCTGACGAATATGACAAGCTCATCAAAAACGCCCGGGCGGCGTACCGGGATTGGCGCAAAGTACCTGCGCCGGCTCGTGGCGAAGCCATTCGACTCGTTGGCGCCGCCCTGCGTGACTACAAGGACGCGCTTGGCAGCCTCGTCAGCCTGGAGATGGGCAAGATCAAGGCTGAGGGCGACGGTGAAGTTCAGGAGATGATCGATATCACCGACTTTGCGGTCGGCCAGTCGCGCATGCTCTACGGTAATACCATGCAGTCCGAGCGCCCGAACCATCGCATGTACGAGCAATGGCACTCGCTCGGCATCGTGGGCACGATCACGTCTTTTAACTTTCCGGTTGCCGTATGGGCATGGAATGCCTGCATCGCGTCTGTTTGCGGCAATGTCAATGTCTGGAAACCGTCATCCACGACGCCCCTGTGCGGTGTCGCCGTGCAGAAAATCTGCAACCAGGCGCTTGCGGACGCTGACCTGCCGCAAATTTTTTACTTATTCCACGCCGGGGACCATCAACTGGCACAGCATTTTGTTGATGATCCGAGAATAAATCTGATTTCTTTCACGGGCTCCACCGAGGTCGGCAGGAGAGTCGGCGAACGTGTCGCGGCAAGAATGGGCAAAAGCCTCCTGGAACTTGGAGGCAATAATGCGATCATTGTTGATGAACACGCGAACATGAATATCGCCATTCCGGGGATCGTTTTCGGTTCAGTGGGCACTGCTGGCCAACGCTGCACGAGCACCAGACGGATCATTGTTCACGAATCGCGCATGGATGAACTTAAGAAAAAGCTAGTCAGCGCCTACGGCCAGGTCAGGATCGGCGATCCACTGGACGGCGATACGCTGATGGGTCCGCTGATTGATGACACCGCTGTAACACGGGTGGTGGAAGCTGTCGCGACAGTTCGGGACCTGGGTGGCGAAATCATCTATGGCGGCGCCCGCATCGATTGTCCCGGAAACTTTGTTGAGCCGGCAATCGCTGTGGCGAAGAATGAGTGGGAAATCGTACAGACCGAAACTTTTGGGCCGATCCTGTACCTCATTCCGTATAAAAATCTCGACGAAGCGATAGCCATGAATAACGGTGTTGCGCAGGGACTGTCCTCCGCGATATTCACCGACAACCTGCAGAACGCAGAGTATTTCCTTTCAAATACCGGCTCCGATTGCGGTATCGCGAATGTCAACATCGGCACATCCGGTGCAGAAATCGGCGGTGCGTTTGGTGGCGAAAAGGAAACGGGTGGTGGCAGGGAAGCGGGATCCGACTCATGGAAAGCCTATATGCGACGCCAGACCAACACGATCAACTGGGGTAAGGATCTGCCGTTGGCGCAGGGCATCAATTTTCAGGTTTAGGTGCCGGAACCAGATTCGCCGATTTTCTCGAAGCGATTCGCAGAGCTGTTCTTGCAGACCTCGCCTTCTGCAAAAACCTGCCCGTTCATCACGAGGTACACGCCTGGCTCGACCGATTGAACGGCAGCCACGGCCATGCCGATGTTGAAGATTGCGTCCGTGGTCTTGAATCGCGCCGGACTCAGTGAACCGGTCAGGATGATCGTCTTGCCGGATATCGAACTCAGTTTTGCGGCCGTCTCCACCATCGTGTCGGTGCCGTGAGTGATGACATAGAGGCGCGCATCGTCATTCTCAATGAACTCCTTCAGCGCCTGCCGGTTTTCGTCGGTAAATTCGAGACTGTCCTTCTGGAACATCGGGACGACATCGTAGTCGAAGTTGACGAGGCCGTCGCCCAGGATATGTTCGACGTTTGATTCACCAACCTCATACTGACTCGTGGCATCGAAATAAATCTTGTCGATCGTGCCGCCAGTCGTGATAAATCGGATAAACATGACTCGCCGTCCTTTTTCTGAGATTCCAGGGACAGTGTATCGAATACGTATAAGTTCGGAAATTTGGGGTCGAACTGCTGAGAAGCGGGCTTGAACCAGGTGCTTGGCGCTTTGACCCCAATTATCGCTAAGTGGTTCGACCCAAATTAGCCCTTGGCGGTTCGACCCCAATTTTCGATCCCAATTTTTCGCAATTTTCCCTGTTATTATGAGCGCATGAACATGACACAAATCGCGAGAGTCCGGCATTGGCGTCAGCGGTACTCAAGTGCCCTGTTCGCGCTCTTCGTCCTGGGATCGACGCCTGTGGCGCAAGCCGATGGAACCGCAATCCTGCTCGATCTGGAAGGCGCCATCGGGGTTACGACCGCCGAGTTCATCATCGGTGGAATCGAGGAAGCCGAAGATCGTGGCGCGGAGCTCGTCATCATCCGCATGGATACGCCCGGGGGACTCGTCAGCCCGATGCGCGATATCGTCAAGGCAATCCTCGGCTCCGACGTACCGGTGGCAACGTACGTTTCCCCGGGCGGTGCCAGGGCGGACAGCGCCGGGACATATATCCTCCTTGCCAGCCACATCGCGGCAATGGCGCCTACCACGCATCTGGGTGCCGCAACGCCGGTCGCACTGGGCGGTGGCTGGCCGGGCGATAAGGACGGCGCAGATGATAAGGACGACTCCGATGATGATGAAGAATCGGATGAAAAGGAAGAAAAGAACGCTACAGATTCTGGTTCCGCGATGGACAAGAAGGTCATGAATGATGCGATTGCCTACATTCGTAGTCTTGCCGAAGCGCACGGCAGAAATGCTGACTGGGCCGAAAAAGCGGTTACGGAGGCTGCGACTCTGACGGCGACTGAAGCTCTGGAAAACAATGTTATCGATCTGATTGTCGCGAATCAGGCAGAGCTGCTGCAGAAAATCAATGGTCGCGAGATCAAGGTCAACGACCGCACTGTTGTGCTGGAGACAGAATCGATCGAGGTCGAGACGCTGGAACCGAGTTGGCGGTTAAAAGTGCTGAGCACGATTGCCAGTCCTGAAGTCGCTCTGCTGCTGTTGATGATCGGTATTTACGGCCTGCTGTTCGAAGGCTATAACCCGGGTGCCGTCGTACCTGCCGTCGCTGGCGTAATTTGCCTGCTTCTGGCCGCCTACGCCCTGCAGGTACTGCCTGTGAATTATGCCGGGCTCGCGCTGATCATCGTCGGCATCGTGTTGATTGTCGCTGAAGCGCTGGTGCCCAGCTTCGGTGCGCTCGGCATCGGAGGCATCGTTGCGTTCATATTTGGAGCAATTATGATGTTTGACAGCGACATTCCGGGATTCGGTATATCCGTTACCTTTGTCGTCGGCCTTGCGGTCGTGGCCGGTCTGTTCCTGTTGTGGCTGGTTTCGTATCTGGTCAGGCTGCGACGCCGCGGTGCGGTGAGTGGTAGAGCTTCTATCATTGGCGGTTCAGCCACCGCGATGCAATCGTTCACTGGCGAAGGCAAGGTCTGGCTCGAGGGGGAGGCCTGGGCAGCAGTCAGCAAGGTGCCTGTCGAGAAAGACCAGGAAGTGGTCGTGCGGTCGATGGATGGGCTCACGCTTGAAGTGGAGCCGGCCAGTCAACCCGATCCGACCGAAGCAGAATTTCAAACCTGAAGATTACAAAAAAGGAACTCCAATGCCATTAGCAACACTCGGGCTTGTCCTAGCGCTGGTCATCGTCCTCCTCTACAACACGATCAAGATTCTCAAAGAGTATGAGCGTGGCGTCATATTCTTCCTCGGCCGCTTCCAGTCTGTGAAAGGCCCCGGGCTGATCATCCTGATCCCAGGCCTGCAAAAAATGGTCAAAGTGGATCTTCGCGTTATCGTCATGGACGTACCGACGCAGGACGTCATCTCGCGCGATAACGTATCCGTCAAGGTAAATGCGGTTATTTATTTCCGCATTGTCGACCCTGAAAAAGCGATCATTCGGGTCGCGAACGTCTTCGAAGCAACCAGTCAATTGTCGCAAACGACGTTACGATCGGTGCTGGGCCAGCACGAGCTGGACGACATGCTGTCGGAACGGGACAAACTGAATTCCGATATCCAGGCCATTCTCGATCAACGAACCGATAACTGGGGCATCAAAGTCGCCAACGTCG
>JAPUKV010000017.1 GCA_027295475.1 Pseudomonadota bacterium | reverse complement strand
ACGGGGAGTTGATATATCACACCAACGTATTGATGAATGTCGGTGAGGAGCTGGCAGTTATCTGCGACGAGGCGATTCCGCGCGAAGATCAGCGCGAGGCGGTAATCCAGAGCCTTGCGGGAACCGGACACCAGGTGCTTAAGCTGACTTTCGACCAAATGAATTCGTTCGCCGGCAACATGCTCGAACTCAGATCATCGTTCGGCCAACGTGTAATTGCGATGTCGGAGCAGGCTCGCGAGTCTCTGACAGCATCACAACTCGAAAAAATTTCAGCCTATGCGCAAATTGTCAGCGCGCCCATAGAAAAAATCGAAAGCTCGGCAGGTGGCAGCGTTCGTTGCATGCTGGCAGAAATTCATTTGCCGATCCTGCAAACCTCTGCAATTCAGGAATAAGAACAATCGTGCCATTTTTCCGGAATCCACTGCATGGGTAACGCCCGCAACAAAATTCTCATGTGCCGACCGGACTACTTCACGGTCGACTACGTTATCAATCCCTGGATGGCAGGACATGAGAGTTCGCTGGACATCGATTTGGCCAATACGCAGTGGCAGTCATTACGGGATACGATCGCGGAATACGTGGAGATTGCCGAAATCGAGCCACAGGCGGGTCTGCCGGACCTGGTTTTCACGGCAAACGCCGGCGCTGTTTATGGTGACAAGGCCGTCGCCAGTCATTTCATGCCGCAGGAACGGCGGCCGGAGGAAGTACATTACAAGAAATGGTTTCGTGACAACGGTTTCGAATTACTGGATCTCGACGAAAAAATCGGCTTCGAAGGCGCAGGAGATTGCCTGTTTGACAGAGGCGGCCCGTGGTTATGGACGGGTTACGGTTATCGCACGGAAATCGAGGCGCACGCTGAGATTCAGAAGTTCTTCGATGTTGAACTGATTTCCATCAAGCTGATCGACTCGCGTTTCTACCATATCGATACCTGCTTTTGTCCGCTGACAGACGGGTTCCTGATGTATCATCCGCCGGCATTCGATTTCGATTCCCGCATTGCAATTGAGACCCGGATCCCGCCCCACAAAAGGATCATCGTCGACACCATGGATGCCGGAAATTTTGCCTGTAATGCGGTTAATGTCGGCGACACAGTAATATTGCACAAGGCATCGGATCCGCTGAAGGCCAGGTTGATGTTGGCAGGCTTCAAGGTACGGGAAGTCGGACTGTCCGAGTTCCTTAAAGCCGGCGGGTCGGCAAAGTGCCTGACACTAAAACTTAAGGAAACGCGCAGCAGCTAGCAACTAACCGACGGCCGGCGAGAACAAGAACAATGTCCAAGCCTCACCAATATTGCATCACGCCAAAGGACCTCAGCGCGCACCTTTTTGAAGTAACGTTGACGGTTGCCAAGCCGGACCCGTCGGGTCAGGTATTCTCGATCGCTGCCTGGGTGCCGGGCAGTTATATGATCCGGGACCTCGCCCGGCACGTTGTCTCGATTCGCGCAGATGCGGACGGACAGGAAATTGGCCTGAGCAAAATCGACAAGAGCAGTTGGCAGGCAGATGCCTGCGATGTTGCCATCACGTTGACCGCCGAGATTTACGCCTATGACCTTAACGTCAGGGGCGCTCACCTTGACACGACACATGGGTTTTTTGACGGCGCCTGTGTTTTTCCTGCGGTGGTCGGGCAGGAAAATCAGGTGTGCGAGCTCGAAATCCGCCCGCCCGGTGGCGCAGCATGCGGTGAATGGCGAATTGCGACCTCAATGCCGGTGGTCGCGGCCGGGCAATATGGCTTCGGTACATTTGCTGCAAAAGATTATGCGGAACTTATCGATCATCCGGTCGAAATGGGTAACATCCTTATCGGCGAATTCGAGGCTGGTGGTATTCCGCATGTCATCGCCGTTCGTGGTCATGCGCACTTCGATATGGCAAGGATCTGCCACGATCTCTCGACACTGTGCACCTACCAGCTAAAGCTAATGGGCGCGCCGAGGAATCTTGATCGTTACGTGTTCCTTCTGTACGTGCAACAAGACGCATACGGTGGACTCGAACATCGATGGTCATCCAGTCTTTCCTGCAGCAGGCGCGACCTGCCCAGGCGCGGCGAGTCCGGTGTCGGTGAGAACTATCGAAAGTTTCTCGGGCTTTGCAGTCACGAGTATTTTCATCTGTGGCACGTCAAGCGCATAAGGCCCGCGAAATTTTCGCCTTATGATTTACGTTCTGAGGTACATACCGGACTCCTTTGGGTTTTCGAGGGCATTACCTCTTACTACGATCACCTGGTCCTGGTTCGCGCCGGGTTGATAACAACCAATAGCTACCTTGCACATATTGCGCGAGCGATCACGAGCCTGACTCGAACGCGAGGAAGGTTTCGGCAGACCATCGAAGCGTCAAGCTTTGATGCATGGACCCACTTTTACCGGCAGGACGCGAACTCGAGCAATGCAATGGTCAGTTATTACACCAAGGGTTCGCTGGTTGCCCTGGCACTGGACCTGACGCTACGAAAAGAGTCGAAAGGCAAGTGCACTCTGGACGATGTCATGCGCGAAGTCTGGTCGCAATACGGTGAATCATCGGAAGGTATGCCCGAGCGCGGCCTCGAGACCATCGCACGCGAAGTTTCGGGACTGGAGCTTGCCGACTTTTTCGAGCGATTTGTAAGAGGTACGATCGATCTCCCGTTGCACGGCTTACTCAGGGAAGTTGGCGTCGATCTGCGGATGCGTCCTGCGAATAACAGCGCAGACAAAGGCGGCAAGCCAGCGGCGAAAGACAAGACACTGCCGCCATGGCTTGGCGCCGTGCTTGCGGATCGGGCGGGCAAAAGCGTGTTTCGCGTCGTGCACTCTGGAAGCCCGGCAGAGAAAGGCGGCATTGCGCCGGGAGATCTGGCCGTGGCCCTGGACGATTTACAGCTGAATGCCGCCAACCTGGATGAACGATTAAGAGAGCATCACGTTGGCGACACCGTCACCATATCGGCATTTCGTGACGAACATTTGATGAAATTCCGAGTCAAGCTTGCTGCGCCGCCCGAGGACACCTGTTACCTTGAACTGCAAAGCGATCCCGACGCCGGGACAGAGAAAATGCGCACTGCCTGGCTAGCGGGCGATTCCGATATCAAGAAAATATGACGGAGTGTCGTAGGAGCCCTTCCTAAGCGGGCGATTCGATGCCCTCACAGAATTGCCAGTGAACGCTGCAGAATCTCGATTCTGAATTCTGTCTGCAGTGCCTGGATTTCACCATCGAGATGCGACGGCACTGGTCCTTCCGCAATCAGCCTGACCGATTTGACTCTCGCACACGTCACTTCCGGTGCGCTGATATGGCTGCCCGTCATTAACCGCGGTAGCAACGCAAAGATCCGCAGCCGCCCAACGGGCTTAATAAAAACCAGATCGAGATATCCGTCGTCGTTTTTCGCCATAGGCGCTATCTCAAACATGCCGCCGACAGATGAGCCGTTACAAACCTCCACGAGCGTAACGGGACCGTCGTACTCAGTTGAGTCGTAGCGCATCCTTACGCCCGGTGTAATTACGCCGTCCCAGACGCCCTGGAAAACCGCAATGAGGTAAACCAGATCGCCAAATGGCAGACGATTGCTGCGCGCAATCTGATTGATTTTTGCATCAAAGCCGATGCCGGCGCCGTTGGCGAAGTATCTATCATTCATGCGACCGGCGTCGATGTACCGCGACGGCATGTCATTGCTGATCCGGTCAGCGAGCAACCTGGTTGCGTCTTCCCAGTGCACTGGGATTGAACACGCTTTGGCGAAGTCGTTGCCGGTACCTAGCGGAATCACGCCGAGTGCAGTTTGTGAAGCGGATTGCAGGATTCCGTTAACTGCCTCGTGAACGCTGCCGTCACCGCCGGCAACGATTATTCGATCCGCACCTGCGGACGCAGCCGTAAAAACTTTGTATTCAATATCACCAACGGCAGTGCTGTGAATCTCTTCATGAGCCACGCCGTTGTCAGCCAGCAAGCGGCAGATCGATTCAGCATGGCGTGCGGCGCGTCCTCTGCCCGCGACCGGATTAATAAAAAGCGGAATGGGGCGGTTTTGCACTACTTGATCGCCCAATGCTCTGGTGCCCTGATGCTACAATGTCCGCCTCCCTGGTTCAAAAATTCTCGTTGTTCGTAAATGTTAGAACTCAGCGTCAAGTTTCTACTCAGTTACTTCGTTGGCTCGGTGATGGGGTCAATGGTTGTCGGCTGGTTTCGGGGCGGTGTGGATATCCGGACCATGGGTAGTGGCAACGCCGGCGGAACCAACGCGCTGCGCACGCAGGGCTGGATATTTGCGCTCGGCGTCGTGATTATCGATGTCGGCAAAGGCGCGCTGGGCGCTGGCGTCGTCCCCGGACTCAACTTGCCGTACGTGGGCACCGATCCCACGCTTTCGCGAGAGTGGCTTATGCTTTGTTGTGCGGCCGCTGCAGTTATCGGTCATGTCTGGCCGATGTGGCATAATTTCAAAGGCGGGAAAGGGGCCGCAACCCTGGGCGGTACGCGCGTTGTTTTGTCTCCCGCGCTGCTGTTGCCGGTTCTCCTCGCCTGGGCGATCGTGTTGACGTCGTTCGGCTACGTCGGATTCGCAAAGATAGCTGCCACAATCACCGCGCCGATCTTCATAGAGGCAACCCGATTTCCCGACGCTCAGCCACTTTTTATTTACTGCGTCACCATGATCCTGATGATCATTTTCACGCACCGCTCCAATCTTCAGCGCATGCGTGACGGATCTGAATCAAGACAGGTGCGCCTGATGTTATTTCGAAGACAGCACGAACCAACGAAATGAATTCGCTGACCGCTGACAGAATTCGCGACGCCATCAGTAGAGAAATTCGCTCCCATCTCGACATTCTCGAAGTGTTTTCCGAGATCGAGTCTACGAATAGCTATCTCCTCAAGCAGCGTTGCCCGGCGCCGGGCCGGTATCGCGTCGCACTGGCTGAGAACCAGACCGCCGGCCGCGGCCGCATGGATCACAGCTGGTATTCACC
>JAPUKV010000169.1 GCA_027295475.1 Pseudomonadota bacterium | reverse complement strand
TTGGAAATCCGCTTCCCTGACTCGATGGCCAATCCATACCTCGCCTTCGCGGCAATGATGATGGCTGGCATTGACGGCATTCAGAACAAGATTCATCCGGGCGATCCGCTGGACAAGGATCTTTATGACCTGCCGCCGGAGGAGGAGAAGGACCTGAAGCTCGTCGCATTTTCACTCGATGAGGCGCTGGAAGCGCTCGATGCTGATCGTGCGTTTCTCAAAGCCGGCGACGTGTTCAGCGATGACGTAATCGACGCCTACATGGATCTCAAATGGGAAAATGTGACCAGGCTTCGAATGGCCACGCATCCCGTGGAGTTCGACATGTACTACAGCCTCTAGGGCCTAAAACTGTGAACCGGGCGACATTTTGCCGCCCGGGCACTGGCCCCGACCCGGAGAGCGCTGCTATGCTAGTCCTATGCGCATGCGTCTGTTTATCGCCGCCTCGATCCTTCTGGCCACCGGCACTGTCCTGGCTCAGGCGTACCGCTGGGTGGACGAAAACGGCATCGTCCATTATTCCGACAGACCCGCACCGGGAGCTGAGCGGATCCAGTTGCCCAGGGATACGCGCACCGCATCGCAGCGACGAGTCGCGGCGGCGGCGACAACCCCGAAGCAGTCTGCACGTGAGCAGCTGGCCGAGGCCCCGGCATTCAAATATGAAAGCCTTGCAATCGCTTCACCGGAAGCAGAGCAAACATTGTGGAACATAGAAGGCGTACTGGATGTAACGCTGGCACTTCGCCCGGCGCTGCAGGACGGTCACCAGGTCCGGGTGTATTTCGACGGCAAACGCCAAACGGTGGACAGCGCGTCCTTTCAGCTTCAGGAAGTCTGGCGTGGCGTGCACAATCTTCAGGCGGAGGTCGTCGATGCGAAGGGCAAGCTGATGATTCGCAGCGTGACGAACCGATTCTACGTACAGCAAAACACGATCAGCGTCCGGCCAGCCAACAACTAAACAGAAGTCCTTCCGATACCGGCCGCGGCGGTGCATCGTCGGGCGATATCTTTGCTGCCTTAAACACCGGCGTTGTCCTTCTCGATCAGAATCTCCTGATCACCGACCTGAATCCCGCCGCCGAGAACCTGCTCGGCATCAGCCAGGGCAGGGCGCACGGCAGGCCGCTGCTGCAACTCGTGGACGACGATACCGAGTTCCAGGATATTCTGTCCCGCGCACTGAGCAGCGGCCAGACGTATGCGACCGAGCTTCGGCTGGGGCCGACAGAAGTTCATGCGGAAGACCGCATCGTGGATTTCCGCGTGTCATCCCTCGAAAATGCGGATCTGAGCGCGGACCTGTTGATCGAAATGGCGGACGTCACTCGCCGCTCAAGAATCAGCCGCGAGAACGCGCTGCTTATTCAACACGGCGCAGGGCGGCAGATGATTCGCCAGCTGGCACACGAAATAAAAAACCCACTCGGCGGAATTCGCGGTGCAGCGCAGTTACTCAGCAAGCAGCTTCGAAGCGAAGAGCTCCGGGAATACACGAACGTCATCATCAACGAGGTTGACCGTCTCGCCGGTCTCGTGGACACCTTGCTTGGCCCGGGTGGGCCACCAAACAAACAACCAGCCAATGTCCATGAGCTGCTCGAATATGTCGTGCGCCTGATTCACGCGGAAGCCGGTGATGAGATCGATATTCGGCGCGATTACGATGCCGGCTTGCCGTTGATCGATCTTGACCACGATCAGCTGGTGCAGGCATTTCTTAACCTCGTGAGAAACGCGGTTGCTGCACTGGACGGACAGGGCGCGATCATCCTTCGGAGCCGCGCGATCATGAATTTCACCATAGGCGAAACACGACATAAGGCAATCGCCAGTATAGAAATTGAAGACGACGGACCGGGCATTCCACCAGACCTGCAGGGCTCGATATTCTATCCGCTGGTCACGAACAGACCGGACGGCACGGGCCTTGGGCTGCCGGTCGCACAGGAACTGATCAGCCGCCACCATGGGCTGATCGAATTTGAAAGCCGGCCGGGGCGCACGGTGTTTTTCGTCAGAATACCGCTGGTCCCCGCCATACCTCCTGGCCCGGGCGCGGGGGATCGGCATGGCTGATGGTGAATTAACTGTCTGGATTGTCGACGATGATGAGTCGCTGCGCTGGGTTCTCGAGAAAGCGCTGCGCCAGGCGGGCATGGAAACCAGGAGCTTTGAGCGCGCCGAACACTTGCTCGAAGCAATCGGGCACGACCGTCCGGACGTTCTTATTACAGACGTGCGCATGCCCGGCATGGATGGTATTGCGTTGCTCAACAGAGTCAGCCGCGCCTGTCCCGAGCTGCCAATCATCGTCATTACCGCGCATTCGGACCTGGATCACGCGGTGGCCGCCTACCAGGGAGGCGCATTCGAATACCTTCCCAAACCGTTCGATCTCGACGAAGCCATCGAGCTCGTAAGAAAAGCCGCGCGCAAGAACGGCAAACCCGCATCAGGTGGCAATGCAAAGGAGGCGAACGAAAAACCGATGCTGATCGGCAAGGCGCCCGCCATGCAGGAGGTCTTTCGTTCGATCGGGCGCCTGGCACGCTCGAGCATGACGGTCTTGATTACAGGCGAGTCCGGTACCGGCAAAGAGCTCGTGGCGCGGGCGCTGCATCAACACAGTCCAAGGGCCGGCAAACCGTTTGTCGCGCTCAACACTGCGGCGATCGCGTCGGAATTGCTGGAGTCGGAGCTGTTTGGCCATGAGCGGGGAGCATTTACCGGGGCGGATTCGCGGCGCATCGGACGCTTCGAGCAGGCCGATGGGGGCACGCTGTTTCTCGATGAAATCGGCGATATGTCTCCCGCGCTGCAGACGCGAATGCTGCGAGTGCTCGCGGAGAGTGAATTTTTTCGCGTCGGCGGGCAAGCTCTGATCCGGGTCGACGTCAGAGTCATTGCTGCCACAAACCAGGATCTTGCGCGTGCCGTCAGAGAACACCGATTCCGCGAAGACCTCTTCCACCGGCTAAACGTCATGCGCATCAATACGCCGCCGTTAAGGCAGCGGCGACAGGATATCCCATCATTGCTCGAGCACTATCTGACAGACGCTGCAAGAGAACTTGGCGCCACCGCGAAAACCATCAACCCTGAAGCAATGGAAATTCTGCGCTCATTCGACTGGCCGGGGAACGTACGTCAACTGGTCAACGCGACCCGCCGTCTGACCGTGACCGCGCCCGGCGGCGTCATCAGCGCCCTCGACATACCGGAGGATCTCGGTGGCAAGTCGTCAGGCAAAGGCGCTTTCCAGGAGTGGACGCAGAGCCTGGCACACTGGGCCGAACAGCAGCTGAACGATCAGGATCGCAGCCCGCTTCTTGACGCAGCCCTGCCCGAATTCGAGCGGACGCTTATTCGCATCGCGCTCAACCAGGCAAAAGGACACCGTCAGGACGCAGCGAAACTGCTTGGCTGGGGACGCAATACGTTGACGCGGAAGATCAAGAGCCTCGAGCTTGAATGATGATCGCCCGTCAGGACGGGCTCCTACGATACGTCGAGCAGCACCTGTTGGAGCCCGTCCTGACGGGCGAATCAATAAATCCCGCAGCGAATGTCGTACCGGTCGGACAGATGTCAAACGGTCAAAGAGCCAATCAACTGACGCAAAGATTGCATATCGTGCCGAAGCAAATAGTCGGCGATGCCGCTGTTAATGGTCTGACAGACGAGGGGATCGTAAAACAGCGCTGTGCCCACACCCACGGTGGCCGCTCCGGCGATCATGAACTCCAGCGCATCGTTCGATGTCGTGATTCCACCCTGACCAATGATTGGCACATTCAAGGATTTGGCAATTTCATAAACCTGATGCACTTTCAATAGCGCAATTGGCTTTATCGCCGGGCCGGAAAGACCGCCTTTCAGGTTACCGATTACGGGCCGGCGCTCTTCCACATCTATCGCCATTCCGGAAATCGTGTTGATGACGGCGAGCGCATCGGAGCCGGCTTCAATGCAAAGACGGGCATTCTCCCGTATGTCTGTCTGGTTCGGCGACAGCTTGGCAATGATTGGCTTACTCGTCTGCCGCCGGCAGGCTGCTACGACTTTGGCCGACATATCAGGATAGTTGCCAAAGGAAACACCACCTTCGGCGATATTCGGACAGGAAATATTAATCTCGATGGCGTCGATCGGGGAATCTTCGAAGCGACGGGTAACTTCGGCGTATTCCTCGAGCGTCGATCCGCAAATGTTTGCGATGAAACGTGTCTCGCTGAAGTCCAGCATCGGCAGAATCTCGTCGATAACTTTGTCGACACCCGGGTTCTGCAGACCGATCGAGTTAAGCATTCCCAGCGGCGTTTCCCAGACGCGGTGTGGCGGATTACCGAGCCTCGGTTCTCTTGTCGTTCCCTTTAAAACGACAGCGCCGACATCGCGATTTGAGAAACCCTGGATGCGAGTGTATTCCTCCCCGAAGCCAACACAGCCCGAAAGAAGAACGATAGGCGAGCTAAGCATCATGCCGCAGAACTCAATGCTTAAGGGATTGTGTTCAGGAGCTACTGCCAGAGCCATGTTTCCGGGTTTCTTAATGAATTGCGAACGGGCCGAGCATGCAGTTTACAATCAGCGGGCGACAAGGGGGATTCTTAAAAGAGCCGATGTTCAGCCTTATTCTCTATCAGCCGGAGATTCCACCGAATACCGGCAATATCATACGTCTTTGCGCCAATACCGGCACAAAGCTGCACCTGATCGAGCCACTGGGCTTCGACCTCGATGAGCCGCGACTAAAGCGAGCGGGGCTCGACTACAGGGAATTTGTGAACGTCGAAGTGCACAGCAGCCTTGATGTCTGTCTTGCAAAAAGCGCCCCGCGAAAGGTTTTCGCATTGAGCACACGTGGCGTGACGAAATATTCAACGCCGGATTTCGCAGCAGGAGATGCTTTCCTATTCGGCCCCGAAACCCGTGGTCTGCCGCCGGAAATCCTGGAATCGTTGCCCGCGGAACAGCGCCTGCGCATTCCGATGCGCCAGGATAGCCGCAGCCTGAACCTGTCCAACGCGGCGGCAGTCGTCATTTACGAGGCGTGGCGGCAACAGAATTTTGTCAGCGGCGGATAGGGAATGGTGCCGGGCACACTACTCGGGTTTTAGAGTCCGCCCCATCAGGGCGCTGACGGCCTCGCGCGGTGGACGAGCTTCGTAAAGAATCCTGTAGAGCTCAAGACAAATCGGCATATCGACACTCAGGTGATCAGCGACTTCGTGGACAGCTTTAGCAGCGAGCACGCCCTCGACGACCTGTTGTATTTCCTGTTGCACCTCCTCGACAGTCCTGCCGGCGGCAAGCGCCAGGCCCATTCGACGGTTGCGGGAAAGGTTATCGGTGCAGGTGAGGACGAGATCGCCCATGCCTGCGAGGCCCATGAACGTATCCTGCTTTGCACCAAGCGCGAGGCCCAGTCGGGTCATCTCCACGAGGCCGCGATTAATCAACGCGATTCTCGTGTTAGCGCCGAAGCCCAGGCCATCGGAAAGCCCGGCGGCGATAGCCAGCACATTCTTGACCGCGCCACCAACTTCGACGCCGATCATGTCCTGTGCTGTGTAAGCACGAAAGTTCTCGCCGGAGATTTCTTCGGCTACATCGCTCGCGAATTCGTTGTCATTAGCAGCAATGGTCATTGCTGTCGGCAGGCCTGCAGCAACCTCCTTCGCAAATGTCGGCCCGGACAAAACGGCCATCGGCCGGTCCGGACCGAGGATGTCCTCTGCGACCTGGTGCGGCAACAGACCGGTGCTCAGTTCGAAGCCCTTGGTCGCCCAGCAAATTCGCATGTCGGCGGCGAGCATTGGCTGTATTGTCAGCAAGGTTTCTCGAAAGCCATGGCTGGGCACCGCAATCAGAATGTCCCGCACATGATCGAGACAGGCCTCCAGATTCAGCTCGGCACGAAGGTTTTCAGGAAAACGTACGCGAGGCAGGTAACGCTCGTTGGCACCATCATTGGCGATTTTCTTCAGGTTTGTGGTATCACGGTCCCATACCCTGACGAGACGGCCACCACGGGCGAATTGTAGCGCCAGTGCCGTGCCCCAGGAGCCGGCGCCAATTACCGCGATTGGCCGGGCTTTATCGGCGTCATTCAGCGGCTGCCACCGTTACCGCCGTTACCACTGTCACCACCATTACCACTTTCGGCCTTTGCTTGGCTCTGTGCATAAAGCGAATCAAAATTGATCGGCTGCAGGACAAATTCCGGAAAGCCGCCTTTCGAGATAGCTGCTGAAATGGACTCCCTGGCGTAGGGGAACAGGATATTGGGGCAGAAACTTCCCACAACCACGCCGAAATCTTTTTCGTCGTAGCCTGATATATGAAACAGACCAGCCTGGTGCAACTCGACGAGAAAGAGAGTCTTGTCCTCGTGCTTCGCTTCGACCGTTATCGTCAATACGACTTCACTGTGGTCGTCACCACACGGTGTGTGCGAGCTTCGAAGGTTGAGATTTGTATGAGGGGTCCATTTTCCCGACGTAAAGATAGCTGGGCTATTCGGAGATTCGAACGAGAAATCTTTCAAGTAAATTTTTTGAATAGTTATTTGTTTTTCTGTTTTTTGCTGTTCGGCCATTGCGTTTTCCTGTGTACGAACAAAGAAATCAGGGCAAGGAATGCTACTGCCCGAGTAACCGGTCCAGATCACCGCCCTTGTCGAGCGCGCACAGCTCGTCGAATCCGCCGATGAGCTGATCGTTGATAAAAATTTGCGGTACGGAACGACTTCCGCTCAGATGCAGCATTTCCTCGCTCAGCTTGTCATCACCGGAAATCTTGATGTCGTCAAATGAAAGCCTTTTCTTCGTCAATAGCATTCGGGCGGCCGCACAATGGGCGCACTTTTCGGTGCCGTAAATCACTATCCTGGGCTGGTCGCTCATTTACCTGTTGCCTGTTGCAGGGTATGCGGGCTAGGCGTCTGCGCGGTAGTGCTTGCGCAGCAGACAAGCTTTCTGCCGCGCAGAGTCCTAGGACTTACTTTTGGTCTTCTTGGCAGTCACAAGGGGGAGATTCGCCTGTGTCCATGCGCTGATACCGCCCTTCAGGCCATAAACGTTTTCGATGCCGGACTTGCGCATGGATTCGACCACCTTGCCAGATGTCATGCCGCCATCACAGACGGCGACAATGGCCTTCTTCGCGTACTTGGCGATCTTGTCCTTGTTGGCCTGAAGTTCGTCGAAAGGAATGTTCTTGGCGTTGACGATATGACCCCTGGCGAAGGCCTCTGCGTTGCGCAGGTCGATAACGACCGCATCCGAATTGATCAGCTTGACGGCGTCCTGCGGCTCAATATTGGTCAGGCCGCGGGCCTTGCGCTGCAGCTCGGTGAAAACCAGGAGAAAGAAGCTAAACGCCAGCGCACCGACGAGCAAGGGGTGGTTACCGGCAAATTCCAGATAAGTGTTCATTATTCGGGTAAGGGAAATCGTTTGGGGCGATCATGCGCCGGAAAAAGACAGGCATTATAACAGCGCTGGCCGCCGGCACACCTGCAGGCTAGGGACGAACCAGGACCTGTAGCCAGGCCCCATTTCGAGATCACACACTGGTCTTTCTCACCGGGCGCCAAAGGATTTAGACTTCGTGCCATGACTCTTCGGGGCTCAATTTGGCAAGGCATTCTTGCTTTGATCCTGGCGTCCGGCCTCGTGGCCCCGGGGCTGGCACAGGAGGATGAGGGGGGGCTGGCCAGGGTCAAAGAGCGCGAGCTCGAGAACGTACGGGAGAAGATCTCGACGCTCAAGAAAAGCATGGATAAGCGAGCGGCCGACAGGGACCGCCTGACGAGCGATCTACAGCAAGCGGAAGTACGAATATCCGAAAAACGCATTCGCCTGAAAGAGATCGGGAGACTGAGGCAGTTCAGCGAGAAAAGAAAAGCGGAACTCGAGCAAAAACGCTCAGCGCGGGAAGCGGAACTCGAGCAGGAATCGGGCCAGCTCGCAGCGCAGGTTCGCGCTGCGTACCAGAGCGGCAATCAGGAGCGAATCAAGCTGTTGCTCAACCAGCAAGACCCGGCGACCGCCGGTCGCATGATGGTCTATTACCGCTATCTCAGTGACTACCGGGGCCACAACATTGGAAAAGTAAAACGATATATCGATGAACTGGCCGAGCTGCAGCAGAAAGCGGCCGAGGAAGAGAACCGGCTGGCGGGCTTCGCGAGGGCAAGATACGCCGAGCTTGTGGAGCTGAACAAGGAGCAGGAAAAGCGTCAGGATCTTCTGCTCGTACTCAAGTCGAAAATCGAACAGGAAGGAAGCGAAATCGAGCGCCTCGCCGCAGAGGAGAAGGATCTGGCCCGCCTGGTCGCGGAGCTAACCAGCATCCTGTCCGATTATCCAATCACTTCAGAAGAGCCGTTCAGCCAGCTAAAAGGCCGACTGACCTGGCCCGTCGCGGGCCGCCTGATGCATGATTTCGGACAGCCGCGGGCACGTGGTCGCCTGAAATGGAACGGCGTAGTCTTGGCGGCACCCCGGGGGCGCGAAGTCCGTGCCGTCTATCATGGTCGGGTGGTCTTCGCTGACTGGCTGGCCGGTATGGGGCTGCTGGTTATCATCGATCATGGCGAGGGTTTCATGACGCTGTACGGATACAACGAAACCATCCTGAAAACCGGGGGTGAGTGGGTGGCGCCCGGTGATGTCATTGCAACGGTTGGCGACAGTGGCGGGCAGCAACAGGCAAGCCTTTACTTCGAAATTCGTCAGGGAACGCGCCCGGTCGACCCGAGGCGCTGGATTACAAAGCGGCCCAAAGAGGGCTAGACGAAGTCTGGTTCGCGGCTGAGATATCTGCCGCGCAGAGTCCGCGCAAGGCGGCTGCATCGTGTCACGGCCTCCCGGCCTGTGCTATCGTCAATCGGGCCTGGCGAACAGCCTGCCAGGAGGCCCCCAGCCGATGCCCGGCGGTGCCACAGGAGAAGCATATGTCATTGAAAACCAGAGGTATTCTGGTGGTGATCATCGGTACAGCAATGGCTCTCAGCCTGTCGCTGGGCGGTGGTGTACTGGCCACACGTGACAAGCTGGAGTCCGGAGAACTTTCCTGGGAACAGGCCCGCCTGTTCGCTGAAGTGATGCAGCGCGTCAAGCAAAATTACGTCGAGCCGGTCGATGACGACGTACTGCTGGAGAGTGCGCTTCGGGGCATGGTGTCCGATCTGGATGACCATTCGCAGTATCTCGATGCTGAGGAGTATCAGGATATACGTATCAGCACGACCGGCAGCTACTCCGGTGTCGGGCTCGAAGTCAGCGCAGAGGACGGGGTCGTCATTGTCGTCGCACCGATAGACAATACGCCGGCTGAACGCGCCGGGATTCTTGGCGGCGATACAATTATCGCCGTAGACGGCAAGATCGTCACTTCGGATCATCTGCACGAGACGATTGCAAAAATGCGTGGCCGTGCGGGAACGAGCGTCACGGTCACGGTGACCCGGGAGAACGAGGAAAGGCCGATTATTTTTGAGCTGCGGCGGGAAAGCATTCGGGTCGCAAGCGTTAGCCACGAAATCCTGCAGTCCGGAGTCGGCTATGTTCGTGTCAGCCAGTTCAACGATTCGACGGCGAAGGAACTGAGCCAGGCAATTGACGACATGCAGGATCGAAAAGACGGCATGCTGGATGGCCTGATACTCGACCTGAGAAACAATCCGGGCGGCGTTCTCGATTCAGCCATTGACGTATCTGATCTTTTCCTTGACGCGGGCATTATCGTGGTGGCGGACGGTCGGACGGCGGAGTCTCGCTTTACGAGAAAGGCGAACCGTGGAGACGTGCTCGACGGCGCCGGCATGATCGTGCTGGTCAATAGTGGTTCCGCATCGGCGTCCGAGATCGTCGCCGGCGCGTTGCAAGACCATAATCGCGCGATGGTTGTCGGCACCTCGACATTTGGTAAAGGGCTCGTGCAAACGGTCATGCCGCTGTCCAGAGGCCGGGCGATAAAATTGACGACGTCCCGTTTCTACACGCCGTCCGGCGATTCCATACACGAAAAAGGCATATTCCCGGATGTCGTGGTCGAAGAAACGCGGCAGCCAGCCGAAATCAGCTTTCATGCAAGCGCCGATCATGAGCACGATGCGCAGCTACAGGAAGCACTATCGTTGCTTACACCCAAGAGCGTGATGCAAAGCAAAGCAGAATGACCGGCCGCCTTTGGCTTGTTCTCGGCGCTTCATTCGCCTTGCCTGGCATGGCCGCGGCAGCTCCAGCGGTGCCGCGCATAGCCATCATCATTGACGATCTTGGCTACCAGCTCGAAGCGGGGCAGCGATCCATTGACCTGCCAGGCCCCGTCGCCTGTGCAATTCTGCCAGGCACTCCCCGTGCGACACTCCTGGCAGAAGCCGCTTTCGCCAACGGCAAGGAGGTGCTGCTGCATCTGCCCCTCGAGGCTATGTCAGAGGACCGCCCCACAGAGCCCGGCGCGATTCTGCTGGATATGGACAGGGACCAGCTTGCAAGCGCCTTTTCCGCAAATCTGAAATCGGTCCCGCATGCGATTGGAGTGAACAGCCATCGTGGCAGCCTGCTGACCCGCCACCCGGGGCACATGGCCTGGCTGATGGAAGAAATACATACGCATGGCAACCTGGTTTTCGTAGACAGCTACACCACGCACAAAAGTGTCGCCCTGCAGCTTGCAAAAGAAACCGGCGTACCAGCAGTTAAGAGAGATGTATTCCTGGACCCTGATCGTTCACCGGAAACCGTTGCACGGGAATTCAGGCGATTAAAGGAACTGGCGAAGAAAAGGGGCACGGCCGTCGGCATAGGCCATCCCTATCCCGCGACACTGGCTTTACTGGAACGGGAAATACCCAAACTTCGCGATGAGGGTATCGAGCTCATCAGCATAAACGAGTTAGTATTGCTAAAGCACAAACAGTTGACAGGCAACGCCGTGCTGGCGACAGGTCCGGTAAGCCGGGCGAGCGAGGAAATGCGATGAGCTGGTACGAGCAACGAATACTTCCACACGTGACCGACCTTGCCTGTTCGACCAAGCCATGCCGGAAACAGCGGGAGAAGATCGTGCCGCTTGCGGAAGGCGATGTCCTCGAGATCGGTATTGGCAGCGGCTTGAATCTTCCTTAACGATGAACGCATGTATATCCCGGGCCTGCGAATTCTTTCTTACAATTACTGGGGAAGCGCAGTGCCGGCTTGATCGCCCGCATTGCCGGTTTCGACAGGCAAAGTGAACCCGCGAAACGAAAATCGATCTAAGATCCGGAACTTTGTAATAATCCGCTGCGATGAAATACAGCACAGACAAAACATTTAGACAGATTTTCTTGCCCGGCATCGCTCTGTATTTCGCTGCAGGCAATCTGTGCCTTGCCGAAGAAACGAACATCGGTGAGTCGACGACGCTCAGGGTCGAGGAAATGGCGTGCACCATGCAGTATGACCCCGTATGTGGTGTGGACGGCAAGACCTACAGTAACGACTGCATGGCCCGGGTGGCAGGCGTGGATGTCGCATCCAGGGGTATCTGTGCGGACGCTGCGGCCTGCAGCGAAGAATTCGAGCCGGTCTGCGGCATGGATGGCAACAGCTACAGCAATGAATGTTTTGCCGAGGCAGCCGGTGTCGCTGTCGTATCGCAGGGGCTATGTCCCGAGATTGCCGAAGCGTGTACGGAGGAGGTGGACCCGGTTTGCGGGGTCGATGGCATCACCTACAGCAACGAGTGCCTGGCTTTGAGTGCCGGCATCGAAATTGCCAGCCTGGGGGCCTGCACGGTGAGCGGGTGCCCGAGAATTTACGAGCCGGTTTGTGGCATGAACGCGCGTACCTATTCCAGTCGATGCGAGGCCGATGTCGACCGCGTACCAGTGCAGCGAACCGGGGTCTGTGATGTCAAGAACTGCGCGAAAGTTTATGTGCCGGTATGTAGCGCTGACGGGACGACGTTTGCCAATGCCTGCGAGGCTGGCGCAGCCGACGTTACTACTTTTACCGAAGGCGCGTGTAATGTCAGAGCGTGTCCACACCTGTACGTCCCGGTTTGTGGCTTTGACGGGCTGACCTATGGTAACGCCTGCCAGGCGGAGCGCAACGGCGCCAGAATTCTCCGCGCAGGACTTTGCGACGCACAGGGAAAAAACTGCCCGCGAGTCTATCAACCGGTATGTGCTCGTGATGGCAACACTTACAGCAACGCGTGCCTCATGGAAAATGCTGGCCAGGAGCTGGCTTATGCGGGAGAGTGCCTGGGGCGATAATCAAAAAAGGTGTCAGGTTTATTTTTTTCGAGAAAAATAAACCTGACACCTTTTTTGTGCGGCAATTATTGGTAATTACTCGATACCACCCATGAGTTTCTTTATGGGCTTCGTGAACAAGAGCAGTATCAGGCCGGCGCCCCCGGTTGTCAGCACGATCTGCAAGTACTGTGCAGGCATCGAAGCCACGTTCTCGGCATCGAACTCACCGGCAAGCAGCCCGGCGACGACATTACCCAGCGCCGCACCCAGAAACCAGATCCCCATCATCTGGCCGACATATCTCTTCGGTGCCAGCTTGGTCGTGGCCGACAGTCCGACGGGTGACAGGGCGAGTTCGCCAAGCGTGTGGAAAAGATAAGTAAAGAAGAGCCAGGTTGGAAAGGTCTGGTTTCCTGCGGCCACAACATTCGCTGCGCCGACCATGACGAGGAAGCCAAGCGCAAGAATTATCAGGCCGATACCGAATTTCGCGGGCGTCGAGGGATTTAGATTCCGTTTCGCCAGCGCAACCCACATCCAGGCATACATCGGGGCGAAAATAATAATGAAGGCGGGATTCAGTGACTGAAACCACGTGGACAGTAATGGGAATGACCCGATACTCAGCACTGTATAACGGTCAGCGAAGAGATTCAGCGAGCTGCCGGCCTGCTCAAAGCCGGACCAGAACATTGCTGCGCCGAAAAACAAAATGATGATGACGACGACGCGCTTTTTCTCTACGGTGTCAAGCCCGCCAAACAAAAGTATATACGCGAAGTATGCCAATGCCATAACGACGATCAGGGTGGTCGTTTGCTGAGCAATACGCACCGGGTCAAACGTGAGTGCGCCACCCAATCCGAGGCCGGCCGTAATCACGACAGCAAGCATCGCAAGCGAAACGATAAGCCAGCCCTTGCGGCGCCTTTGCGCATCGCGGGTCGCGTCACCTGTTGTTGCCGGAAGCCTGCCAGCCTCGCCGAGATGACGACGCGTCAACCAAAATTGCAGGACACCGAATAACATGCCGACGCCGGCGGCGGCGAACCCATAATGCCATCCAAACTGCGGGCTCTGGCCAAGGTAGCCGCAGATAAGCGGACCGAGAAAAGCGCCGAGGTTGATGCCCATGTAAAAGATTGTGAAACCGGCATCACGCCTGGCGTCGCCAGTCCCGTAAAGTTCACCGACGATGGCGCTGACGTTAGGCTTGAGCAGCCCGGTACCGAGTACGACGAGCAGGAGGCCGAGGAAGAATGTGTAAAACGACGGCACCGCAAGAACGAAGTGGCCGGACATGATGATAATGCCGCCGATAAATACAGAGCGTTGTGCGCCTAGCAGCCGGTCGGCAATCCAGCCGCCTGGCAGTGCGACAAGATACACGGCGGCGGTGTAGATTCCGTAAATGGCTGTCGCCGTCTTGTCGGTCATGGCCATCCCGCCATTCATGATCTGATCTGTCATGAACAAGACCAACAGGGCGCGCATGCCGTAGTAACTCAGGCGCTCCCACATCTCTGTAAAGAAAAGGGTAACCAGCCCTCGTGGGTGGCCGAACATTTGTGCACCGGCTTCAGCGTCACCGGTTATGGCGGTATCAGTCATAGACAAATCTCTCGGATCAGGATGCGCCTGAGAACTGGATTGGCGCCAGTGAATAAAGACGCAACGCCGATCGGGCCCGTTCCCCCGTAACCCGACCCCGCATTAAACACTATTTTGTTTGCGGCGCAACCATCAGGGTATTGCGCTGCGCCCGGCCCCCCCGGGCCAATTTGCAAGAATCGCCTTACTTAACACGGGCTTAGCCCGTTGGTGCCGACGGGATGCTAGGCTCCCGGCTGCGCCTCTTCCCCGGTGTCTTTTTGTCTGACCGAGAATATCCTGGACAACAGGATACCCAGTTCGTACAAGAGATAGACGGGTATTGCGAGAAGCGTCTGGCTGATGATATCGGGCGGCGTAAGAAACATGCCGACGACGAATGCCGCCAGGAAAACATATGGCCGCGCCTTACCCAGTTTCTCGGGTGTTGTCAGCCCGGTCCAGGTGATCAGCACCGTTGCAAT
>JAPUKV010000168.1 GCA_027295475.1 Pseudomonadota bacterium | reverse complement strand
AACAATGATGAACCGACGGGACTTTCTGAACGGCTGTGCGCTGAGCGTCGCCGCAGGTTCAGCCATCTCACCACTTGAAGCCCTGGCGCAGGGTGCGCTTAGCCCCTACGCCCTGCCGGCCGATTATTATCCGCCGACACGGCAAGGCCTGCGTGGTAGCCACGATAGTTCTTTCGAGGTCGCGCACCAGTTGCGGCTCGGGAAAAAGTGGCAAGCCGTGGACGCCGGCGATCATGACTATGACCTTGTTGTTGTAGGCGGCGGTCTCAGCGGTCTTGCGGCTGCGTATTTCTATCGCAAACAGCATGGACCCAGCGCCAGGATCCTGATTATCGAAAACCACGATGATTTCGGCGGGCACGCCAAGCGCAACGAGTTCTGGCACGACGACCGCATGTACCTGGTCAACGGTGGCACACTCAACGTCGAGGCGCCTTCTCAATACAGCACAGTTGCCGGCGGGTTGTTGTGGGAACTCGGCATCGATCGCACTCGTTACTTCGAGAAAAACCGCGGCATGTTTTCGAATTACGCGGACATGGGCCTGAAAGGCAGCATGTTTTTTGACAAGGAAACCTTCGGTACGGACAAACTGGTAGTCGGATGGGGCGATTCGTCGATTAGTGAATCGATCGAAAGCGCGCCACTCAGTGAACAGGTGAAGCGCGACGCAATTCGCCTCTATGAGGGCAAGGAAGACTATCTTCCCGAGCTCGATGCCGCGCAGACGAGAGACAGACTGAATAAACTGAGTTACCGCGATTATGTGGTCGAGATCGTGAAATGCCATCCCGATGTCGTGCGCTTGTTCGACACCAGCTTGATGGGTCTCTTTGTTACTGGCATGGATGCCGTTCCGGCAAGCTATTGCCGGGAAATGGGTTACCCGGGGTTTGCCGGGCTGAAACTCGACCAGATATCTCCGGATCAGCTCGCGAACGAACCCGGCGGGCAGCATGGTCGCGAAAACCAGGCGCGTGCCAACGAGGGCGATCCGGATATGTATTTCCCGGACGGCAACGCCACGATCGCGCGCTTGCTGGTGAGATCCTTGATTCCCGGTTCCTTGCCCGGTTCGTCGATGGAAGATGTCGTTACGTCACGCGTCGACTACAGCATGCTGGATCGCGATGAGAACAAGGTTCGCATTCGTCTGAACAGTACGGTGATCAATGTAAAAAACACCAATGACGGGCAGGTAGAGACAAGCTACGTCAGCGACGGGACGGCCTACAAGGTCAGGAGTGGCGGTTCCGTACTCGCATGCTGGAACCCGGTTATTCCTTATATATGTGACGACATCCCGGACCGGCAAAAGGAAGCATTGAGTTACGGCGTGAAGTCGCCGCTCGTTTACACGGGTGTCCTGGTGTCAAACTGGAACTCATTTGCTGATGCGGGAATTTCGAGAGTAACCTCGCCGGGCGGCTACTGGCCGAGCATCGGTTTGCAGCCTTCGCTCGAGATGGGCAGTTATCGTACCGCCCGCAGTCCCGATGAGCCGATTGTCGTACGTATGTCGTGTTATTTCACATCGCCGGGATTGTCGCGACGTGACCAGCATCGGGCTGGCAGGAATAAAATGCTGGCGACGACCTTCGATACCTTCGAATATCACATCCGCGACCAATTAACGCGCATTCTCGGACCGACGGGGTTCGAAGACGAACGCGACATTCTCGGCATCACGGTCAATCGCTGGCCGCACGGATATACCTATTCCTATAATCCACTGTTCGATCCGCAGGAATGGGCCTACACGACCACGGACGAGCGTCCCTGCGTCATCGGCCGGCAACCGGTTGGTCGCATTACCATTGCCAATGCCGACTCCGCCGCGAGTCCGCATACCGATGCCGCGATTAACGAAGCTTATAGAGCAGTCTCAGAACTAGGAGACGGCTGACAAATGAAGTGCTTCTTAGCCGCCACGCTGCTTGTTCTGACTGGCCTTTCTGCAAGCGCTGATACGGGTGATCGTGACGCCACAGACATTGTGCGCGATGCAATCAATCACTGGCGCGGGCTGTCTTCGCAAGGCGCCATGACGATGACGATTCATCGTCCGGACTGGCAACGCAGCATGTCGATGGAATCCTGGACTCAGGGTGAGAAACGTTCCCTCATTCGTGTCACGGCGCCGCGTAAGGACCGTGGCAACGGCACCCTGATGGACAACAACAACATGTGGAGCTTTTCGCCGAAGATCAATCGAGTTATCAAAGTGCCGTCGTCGATGATGAGTCAGAGCTGGATGGGCTCGGATTTTTCCAACAAAGATATCTCCCGCTCCGACGAAATCCTTGAGCAGTACGACCATACTTTGCTGAGTGAATCGGAGGTCGACGGTTATGTTACTTATGAAGTGGAGTCGATCCCGCATGAAGATGCGGCCGTCGTCTGGGGCAAGGAGGTACTGGTTGTCCGTAGTGACAATGTCCTGATCGAACATCGTTTCTACGATCAGGATGGTGAGCTTGTCAAAGCGCTGCGCACGCTTCAAATCAGTGAAATGGGTGGCCGGACGGTTGCCACGCAGCAGCGTATGGAAAAGGTTGATGCACCCGACGAGTGGACCGAAATTATTGTGGACGCTATCGAATTCGATGTTGAGCTCAGTGATAACGTGTTTACTTTGTCGAACCTGCGGAATCCACGTTATTGACAGGCACGGATTGCTAAACCGATGAATATCATACTGCGCCTCGCCTGGCGCAACCTGTGGCGTCAGCCACGCCGCACCTGGCTGACCGTTGGTGCGATGGTGTTTTCGAACGCACTGCTGGTGTTCATGATCTCCATTCAGTTCAGCACCTACGAACTGATGATCGACAACACCCTGCAGGCTTTTACCGGTCACATTCAGGTTCAGGCGCCCGGATACAAGGACGATCTCAAGATGCGCCAGATTGTCCCCGATGTAGCGTCGCTCGCGAGTACGTTGCGGCGTGAACTCGGCATGGAAACGATAGCGGCACGAGCTGCTGCGTTCGCGCTGGCCTCGAGTGAAGAGCGCAGCTACGGCCTGCAGATATTCGGCGTCGAAACGAAGTTTGAATCCTTCGTCTCAACCATCCCCGGACTCGTTCGCGAGGGCCGCTTCCTCGATGATCCGGACGCCAGCGAAATAGTTGTTGGCAAAGTGCTTGCACGAAACCTGCGCGTAACCCTCGGCGATGAAGTGACGCTGCTCGGCAGCGGCCGCGACGGATCTTTCGCCGCCGC
>JAPUKV010000167.1 GCA_027295475.1 Pseudomonadota bacterium | reverse complement strand
AAGCGACCAGGTCGATTCGTTTCAACGAAGCAATGGAATTTTCAATTGATCTCGATTTCGAGCAATACAAAGCGCTGCATGACGGACGCAGAGCAAGAGGCCTGGACTACCTGCCGAAGAACGAATTCGTTATAGAAAAAGTCGGCAGGACCGATCAGCGGCAGTTTCAGGATCTCGGTATCGAGTATTACCGCTACGTCGGCTAGTATCGAATCGCCCGTCAGGACGGGCTCCCACAAGGATCGCAGGATCAACAGCGTATCGTAGGAGCCCGTCCTGACGGGCGATTTGCTAATGGGGATCTGTGTAGCTAGCGAGCTTTTCGGCAAACTCGTTGCAGAGCCGCTCCCACTCCGTTTTGAACCAGGGTGTAAATTCTTCCGGCCTTGTTCGCAATTCGGCCTGTAGCGCTTCCCGGGAGACATACCTGGCATCCGCAATCTCGTGCGTGTTTGCAGAGAACGCCTGTCCCGTTTTACCCAGGTACACAGTACATAGTTCGTGCTCGGATCCAAGGTCACCGAATTGCGCCTGGTAAGCAAACTTGTATATAAGCTCGAGGCTGGCCTCAATGCCGAGTTCTTCCCGCAGGCGGCGACGCGTCGCCACTTGCATCGATTCCCCTTTCCGCGGGTGGCTGCAGCAGCTATTGGACCAAAATAACGGCCACAGCCGCTTTTCAGCACTGCGCTTCTGCAGCAAGAGTTCACCATGCGTGTTGAACACGAAAAGCGAAAAGGCACGATGCAATATGCCGTCACCGTCGTGGCATTCCTCCTTGCCCAGGAATCCCAGTTCGTTGTCGCTCGCGTCGACGAGAATCAGCTCTTCGTTCTCCGACGAAACGACTCTATCTATGCTATCCGGTATGCTCTCCAACATCTGCGTGCTAGCGTTCCCTCATCCGTACTATTTGATAACCCGCCGCATGTAGCGCCTGCGCGACCTCGGACACTCTGTCCGGACATAGTGCCACGATCGAGCCACCGCCCCCGGCGCCGGTGAGCTTCGCGCCAATCGCACCGTTCGAACGAGTGATCTCAACCATTTTTTCCAGTTCCGGTGTCGAGACCTGCAACGCATTCAGGAAACCATGGCAGACATTCATCAATGAACCCAGCGTATCGTAATCGCAGCTCTTCAATGCCACGGCACCCGCAATGCTCATCTCATTGATCTCGTCGAAAATCGTCGTATAGAGCTCCGTATTTTTTTCAAACCGGTCGCGGACGCCAGCGACCTGCTCCCTGGTTGCGCTCTGAATTCCGCTTGACGCGACGACAATCGGTGGCACTTCGGCCAGTGATATGGGCCTGGTTCGGGTAGCTCTACTCTTGCTATACAGCACCGGCTCACCATAAGTCGCTACATTATTATCGATACCGGAAGGCGTGCCGTGTGCCAGCTTCTCGCACTCAAACGCCAGTTTTTCGACAGCCCCGTCGTCCATGTTGAGGCCGAGCAACTTATCGAAGGCCCGGATGATCGCCACGGCCAGCGCTGCCGAAGAACCGAGTCCCATCGCAACAGGAATACGTGACCGAACGTGAATGTCGAATCCCCGATCGGCAACACCGAGTTGGCGCACAATCAGCACCAGTGCCTCGCCAGCACCACCCCGTGCCGGGTTTTGCGCCGTAAAGCTTTGTTCGAGGCCCCAATCGGGTATGGACAAATTTATGCCGGCCTGCGTTTCTACAATCGCTGCCGTTACCGCAGCCTCAAGCGGCAACGCCAATACATGCCGGTCGTAAACGGCCGCATGTTCACCCAGGAGAATGACTTTGCCCGACGCCGTGCCGTGCGCTGCGTTCTCGAAAATACCGTCGCTATCTTTCGCTTTGGTTTTGCCCTGGAGCTCGTCAATGAGTTGATGCGCCTTCCAGTCTTTGACGTCCCCGCTGTCGACCATGCTGTCGACAACCTGATCAAAAAGCTCCGGTGGCGTTTCCGCGCTTGCGGCAACGCTGCGAGCGTGCAGGCTCATATGACCTTTTTGAATTCCCTCCGTAACAAGCGCCCCTAGCGCGGCGAAATTTTGTGCAAGGCCGACGGCACCCATGAGTTCGGCCAGCTCCGTTGCCGACTTTACCCCCGCAATCTTGAGTCCGATGGAAGCCGCAGGATTCAATTTCAGGGAGCCGCCGACCACGCCCACTTTTATGGGCAAGACAATTTCGCCGTGCAGATCACCGTTGGAATCGGTAGTCCAGCTCGTCAACGCGCGGTACGCGCCACCGCGAGCCGCATAAGCATGGGCGGCTGCCTCAACGGCGCGCCAGTCATTACCGGTAGCGATTGCGACGGCGTCGATTCCATTCATGATGCCCTTGTTGTGGGTGGCCGCCCGATACGGGTCTATATTCGCGATCTCGTTTGCCAGGACAATGCCATCACGCACGGCATCGGCAGAGAATCCCTCCCGGGCAAGCCCTGCCAGCGGTATCCTGACGCTCGCAGTCACGAGTGATTTGTCCGCCAGGTTTGAAAGGATTTTCAAGCAGGCCCTGCCCGACGCGATCGCTTCCACGCGTGGCGCAATTCCCTCACAAATCGTATTGACGGTATTGGCACCCATCGCATCCCGCGTATCGACGAGTACGTGTAATACGACGGTCCACTTACCGTCCGGCAAACGGTATTTAAAGAATTCGATTTCCCTGGCGCCACCCCCGCGGGCAAGAAGATTCGGTTGCAGGTCGTTTGCAAGTCCAATCAGCTCGTCCCTTGCAGCGTATAGCGCTTGCACTGCGGGATCTGGTTCCGCAATGTCGACCAGTTGAATCTGCCCGATAAGTACCGGGTCCATCGACGTGGCTTTGAAACCTCCGGCTAATCTGGCCGTTTTTGCCGCACTGCTGACGCCGGCCACCACAGATGGCTCTTCGACGACCATCGGCACGATGTAATCGCGGTCGTTGACGCGAAAATTGGGCGCGGTAGCGAACGGCAGTCCGAACACGCCGATCACGTTTTCTATCATCTTGTCGGCGAGTTCCGGCGTAAGTAACCGGCCGTCCTCCAGCAGCGCGCTCGCGTCCGACGCATCGATCAGCTTGCGAGCCACCAGCGCTTCGATTCTCTCTGCGATGCTCTTCCGATAGAAATCGGCTATTCGTGAATCACTCAATGAATTGCTCGGTTTTCAAAAAGTACGCCCCGCTCCTCCAGCAAGATGTCCAGTAATTGAAAGCCACCCTCCCCGGCGAGGTCTGTGAAATTTGCGATGGCCTGTCTGTCAGTGGCAAACACTATGCCGGTGTCGCCACCACCTGCGCCGCAGGGTTTGTAAACCACGTTTCGTTCTGCCGCGGCGTCCGCCAACTCCCTGTGCCCAGCATCAAATATGCCGAGATCATGGTCAACATCGAATTGCCTGAGGACGTCATTATAACGATGAAATTCCGCCAGCAGCTCGGCCGCGCTGCCTGCTACCCAGGTCTTTGCGGTCGCTTCCGATGCGTCGATCAGACTCGCCATGCTCGCCCCGGAGCTGCCATCTCGGCAGCCTTCATCGAGCTTCCTGAGCTTTTCGCTCGTGCTGACCGACCGGCCGCTCCATAGCACCGCGTACTCGAGTCCGGTCGGCCAGGGTAATGAGCGGCCGACTCCAGATTCCTGCATACGGTACTCGATGACGCCGCCATTGAGGCTTGCCGCGATATCGACGCCACTTCCCCGGCCCTGCTGGAAAAGCCGGTGTGCTTTAACAGCCTGTATTCCTGCATCGCCAGGGTTGCCTGTCACGTCGAACAGCGCCGTGACCAGGGCAGTCGTCAGTGCCGCACTCGACCCGAGTCCGAGTTTCGCGTGGCTGACAGAATCGAGAAACTCTCCAGTATCCAGTTTGATATCGAACTCCCCGTTGATGCCGGTTGTCTTCCAGATTTGTTGCAGCAAATCGAGACCGCCCGCAGGCGGCTCGCTCCCGATCCACTCGAAGCTCCCGTTCCTGTCAGTTCGAAACTTCCACTCTCCGTCGATATATCCGATTGTACGTACCGTATGATAGTCGGTATCGACAGCGCCCACTGTGGCATGCGCCCGTCTGTTGATTGCCATGCAAATCGCGGGTGCTCCGTCGAGCACTGCGTATTCGCCACAAAGGACGATTTTTCCCGGGGCACTTACCACAGTGGTTGTCACGATTGCTCCAAAACACGTGCACCGTAACCGAGCCCGCTCACCAGCGTCGTCACAACACCAGCCGTAGCGGAGAGCGCGTCTCTGACGGTCTCTTCGGCCGACGGCAGACAGACGGCCTTGAGTTGCGGCCCTGCGTCTATTGTAAAAAACACCGGCTCGGATTTTTTTTGCAGATCACGAATCGTCTCCATGCAGGCAACCGTCGCATTATTCCAGTAAACAACGGGAGGGCGTGAGGCCCACATCACAGAGTGCATCTTGAGGCAATTATGCTCGGAGACTGCCGCCAGTTGCTCGAAGTCCCGTTTGTCGACCGCCTCCCTCGCAGCGGCGAGGTCGTCGGGCTGGCGTTCAATCCAGCTATCGTAAAAAGGCGACGTCTTCGCGCCGCGAATCATTGCTTCTCCGGAACTCAGCGGTTTGGGCCCCGTCTCTGTGATCGCAACTATAACCTTGAGGGGCCAGTCCTCCGGACCGACAATCGAGCAGACATCAATACTCTCATCACCGGCAGACAGCTCGACGAAGCCTCCGTAAAACGACCGGGCGGCAGATCCGGACACGCTGCCTGCGATACGCGCCATCGTCAGGGTGTCGGCAGTTTGGCCCACTCTTTCATAGGTGGCCAGAACAAGCGCCGCGAATGCCGAGGCAGATGATGCGAGACCTGCTGCAAGCGGAAAATTTGACTCACTTTGGATTCTCGCGGCCGGTCGATCATCACCCGCAATCCGATCGATGCAGCTTGATACCCTCGGCAGCATTGTGCTGTTCTGCTCGCCATTCACAACGAGTTCATCGGGCCCGGAATTCTCGAGGAAATCCACAGACATTCGCGAATAAAGCGCATCGAGCGTGATGGACAGCGAGCCAGCAGCCGGCAGGTTTCTGGCGACGTCGCGTTTGCCCCAATATTTTACAAGCGCAATGTTCGGCTGAGCTTGTGACCACATTAGCATTGTCCGGAGATGGCGGGAGCCGGTTATTCGGGGGCGAGATTATATCCCAGCCCGTACAATGCACGAAGGTGGGACTTTCACACGCGGCATGCTTTCAGTGTACGCTTGCCCAGGAAAAACACAGACGAGGACCGGTCATTGTCGACGCCATTCTCAGAACGAATTTCCGAGTATACGAGCCGCATTGCCGACAAGCTTGAAGGGGCATTGCCGGAATCGGGCGTGACTCCCAGTCGCCTCCACGAGGCGATGCGTTACTCCGTTTTGAATGGCGGCAAGCGTATTCGGCCGCTGCTCGTCTATGCCACGGGCGAATGCCTGGGCCTTGACGCCACCTGTCTGGATGCGCCGGCGATGGCAATCGAACTCATTCACGCATTCTCGCTCGTGCATGACGATCTGCCTTCGATGGACAACGATGACCTGCGGCGGGGACACCCGACCGTCCACCGGAAATTCGACGAGGCTACGGCGATCCTCGCTGCGGATGCGTTGCAACCGTTGGCGTTTCAGGTTCTGGCGGCCGCGCCCGGCGTCAGCCCGGACAAAATGATCCGCCTTGTCCGGGCAATCGCGAAAGCCTGCGGCTCGCTCGGCATGACTGGCGGACAATCGATTGATCTCTCATCGGAAGGCCGAACCTTGACGGAAGCGGAACTCGAACAGATGTATGAGTTGAAGACCGGTGCGCTCATAGAAGCCTCAGTCACGTCCGTGAGCTGTCTTGCGGATGACCTGCCGGCGGACCGGCAGGAGGCGCTCGTGCGTTTTTCCCGGAACATCGGCATGGCTTTTCAGATCAGGGATGACATCCTTGATGTGGAGGGAGAAACGGAAGTAATCGGTAAGCAAGCCGGCGCAGACAAGCGCCTGGCGAAAGCCACCTATCCGTTTCTTTTTGGCATCGAGGCCGCAAGACAGCGCTGCGAAACACTGCTGCGGGCCAGCTTGCAGGAACTCGAGGTATTCGGCGACGAGGCCGAGCCGTTGCGTTGGCTTGCACGTTACATCGTCGAAAGAGGCAGCTAGCTGTGACCCGGCCGGAGGGCGGACATATTCTGCATATTGATATGGACGCGTTTTATGCGTCCGTCGAACAACGCGACAACCCGTCGCTGCGCGGCAAGCCGCTCGTCGTTGGCGGCGGCAGCAATCGCGGCGTAGTTGCTGCCGCAAGTTACGAAGCACGTGAATACGGCATTTATTCCGCGATGCCTATGCGCGACGCATTGAGGCGTTGTCCCGATCTCCTTCGTGTGCCACCGCGAATAGGGCATTACAAATCCGTATCAGACAAGATATTCGCAATATTCCGTGACTTCACGCCGCTCGTCGAAGGACTGTCTCTGGACGAGGCATTTCTCGATGTCGCTGACAGTCTCGCGTTATTCGGTTCCGACATTCAAATCGCGAAGGAAATAAAGAAGCGCGTCGTAGACACGACTGCTCTCACCGCGTCGGTTGGCGTCGCACCGAACAAGCTGGTCGCGAAAATAGCGTCGGATCTTGACAAGCCCGATGGACTGGTAGTCGTCTCAGCCGAAGAAATCCGGTCCATCCTTGACCCGTTACCGGTCCGCGTCATTCCGGGAATCGGCCGCAAGACGCTCGCCAGGCTCAGCGAAAAGGATATTGTGACTGTCGCCGATCTGCGCCTCGCTTCCAACCGGGATCTTGAGTCAATATTCGGACGATTTGCGCAAAAGACGCGCGACCGGGCATCCGGCATCGATTCCCGGCCGGTCGTACCGTCGCGCCCGGAGAAATCGATCAGCGCCGAGGAAACATTCGATTCGGATTTGACTGAGACGAATGCGATGGACCGGCAATTGATGCGTCTTACCGAGCGGACTGCCAGCCGCCTGCGCAGCAAAGAGCTGGTCGCCGGCACCGTTCAGGTGAAAATCAGACAGGCGGATTTCACTACCTTCACGCGCCAGCGGGCACTGCGACCGCCAGGTAACGGCACGGACCAGATTTTCGAGACGGTGAGGACCTTGCTTCGTCAGTGGCTTGCCGAGCACCCGGGCGCCAGAATACGGCTGCTCGGAGTCGGTGGCAGCGATCTCTCCGGGGCGGAACAACGCGATCTGTTTGCCGACGATGCCATGCCTGTAAGCTCGCCCCTGGACGAGACGGTCGACAAGATCCGCGACCGCTTCGGGAAGTCCTCGGTCAATCGGGCGCGGACCTTGGATTCGGGCCAAATCAGGTAGAATCGGCGTTGTCGTGCAATATTCGGGGCCAGGAATCCTCGCTAAACCATGTACACAAAATTCTTTGGGCTGACTGAAAAGCCCTTCGCGATCACCCCCGATCCTCGTTATCTGTTCATGAGCGAACGGCACAGCGAGGCATTGGCGCATCTCGTGTATGGCATCTCCGAAAGCGGCGGATTTATTCAGCTGACGGGTGAAGTCGGCACTGGCAAGACTACGCTCGTTCGCACGGTACTCGGCCGCCTGCCGGCTGAAGTCGATGTCGCGCTCATTCTTAACCCGCAGCTAACCGAATTGGAGTTCCTGATCGCCATTTGCCAGGAACTGAGCATTTCGCTTCCGGAAGACAAGCACAGCGCCATAGCGCTTGTAGATGCCTTGAATCGCCATCTGCTGGCAGCGCACGCCCGCGGCCGTCGCACGATTCTGCTTGTTGATGAGGCGCAGAATCTGTCGACCGGCGTGCTTGAACAACTTCGCCTGTTAACCAATCTCGAGACTGCAAAACAGAAACTGCTGCAGGTTATTCTCATCGCACAGCCAGAACTTCGTGACACGCTTGCGCGCGATGAGCTCCGTCAACTGGCGCAGCGTGTGACTGGCCGTTACCACCTCGAGCCGTTATCGCGTGACGAGGCAGGCCTGTATATCGACCATCGGCTCAAAGTCGCGGGCGCCCTCGGTGAGATCTTCGACGCGGAAGCCAAGCTGGAAGTATTTAATCTGTCGGGCGGCGTGCCACGCATCATGAACGTGATCTGCGACCGGGCGATGCTTGGTGCCTACAGCCGTGAAACGAGGAAGATTGGCAAGCGTCTCGTTGGCAGGGCTGCGGCCGAGGTATCCGGGCAGAAGTATGCGACCGGCCTGCTCAGATGGGCGGTACCGGTTTTCGGAATCGTCGGGGCAGGCATCATTGCGCTGGGTCTCTGGTCTTTGGCAAATCAGCAGGAACAACGACCGTCCGAGGTGCTTTCCGTGCCGCTGGAAACCCGAAATACAGAGTCCGGGAATAAGGCAATGCGGCCCGAACCGGCCGAAGAAGCCGGCGACAGCACGGACCAGCAGCCCGCTACCGCGTCACTCGAGGATTTGTTGATCGACGCAAGCGGGTTCACCGACACCAATTCCGCGATGGCGACTCTGTTTGGCCTGTGGGGCATCGAATATCAGGCCGGCGACGGGACGGCGTGCTCGCAGGCCGAGTCGGCGGGCCTGAGTTGCCTGTTCCAGAGAGGTTCGTGGACCGGCATTCGCCAGCTCGACCGGCCGGTGATGCTGACGCTGACAGACAGGAATGGCAACACTCATCAGCCGGTTCTCGCGTCTCTGGACGGTGAGAAAGGTGAGCTCGCACTCGGCGAGGCTCGCATTATTCACTCGATCGAGGAGATCTCGAAGCTCTGGTTTGGTGAATATCTGCTGATCTGGCGCCCCCCCAACGGCGATGGCAAGGCGATCAAGCCCGGCATGCGTAACGAAAACGTCCGCTGGCTGCGACAGAGCCTTGCCGCGATTGATACTGACTACAAGCCGGAAGCAGGCCCATCTGCGGGGCTCGATTACTTCGACAAGGAACTCGAAGAGAGACTGAAGGACTTTCAGCGGCAGCACCGTCTGAAGGTCGACGGCCTTGCGGGACAACAAACCCAGATCATCATCAATTCGTCGCTCGCGCCGGATAGCATGCCACGGCTGACGATGAACTGATAATGATATGAATCGCACAGGGAACTACTGATGTCATTTATCCTGGATGCGTTAAAGAAATCTGAAACCGAGCGTCAGCGACAGAATGCGCCTGGTTTCGCTGACGTACCCGATGGGGCGGACCCGCCGCGTGCTCCGCGCTGGCTATGGGTACTCGGCGGTTTGCTTGCTGTAAACCTGATCGTGGTATCAGGAATGATGCTCCGACCCGACCCACGGCCGGAAGCGGACGCAACTGCAACTGACGAAGCAATACCGAACGAAGGCCAGCTTGAGCATGAGGCATCGTTCTCAGATATAGTTGAGCAGGCGAAGAACGCGCAACCGCCGCGAGTGGCTGACGCCACAGCGAAAAAATCAACGGGCGACGCCCCTGTGGCAGAAGCAAGCCCTGTGTCAAAGCCGAAACCAACGGCAATGATTACGGAATCGTATGCGACGTTCAATGATCTGCGAGCGAATGGAACTCTCCTATTACCGGACTTGCACCTGGACATCCATGTCTACAGTGATAAGCCCGCAGAGCGATTCGTGTTCGTCAACATGAACAAATATCGGGAACAGGCACGACTGGCGGAAGGCCCCCTGGTGAAGGAGATTACGCCGGAAGGAGTCATCCTGGAGCATCTCGGCAACGGCTTTCTCCTGCCCCGCGAATAACGATTTGCAAGACTAACCAGTGGCCCAACAACGCTAAAGTGATGGGCCACTAGCCCGCAAGCGCTTCACCGACCGGTTTGACCAGTTCGGCCCCTTCGTTCCTCGCGTTATTGACGCGCCTGTCGACCGGCCAGGCCCGAAACCCTGCGATTAATTCGGCGGCCTCGGACAATACTTGCTCATCGCCGTCCAGCCAGCGGTCGCCGGCATCTTTCTCGAGCACCACAGGCATCCTGTCATGCAGCTTGCTCATGAACTTGTTGGCGGCAGTTGTGATGATTGTCGTGCTTTGTACTGACTCATCCGAGTCCTTGGCGTGCCAGTCCTCCCACAAACCGGCAAACGCGAACGGTGCGCCGCTGGCAAGAGAAATATAATATGGCGTCTTGCCGTTGGCTTCCTTGCGCCATTCATAAAATCCGTCTGCGAGTACGAGACATCGCCGCTTCCGGTAAGCCGCGCGAAACGACGGTTTCTCCGCAACTGTTTCGGCACGTGCGTTGATCATGCGATTGCCAATCGACGAATCCTTTGCCCAGAAGGGAACCAGACCCCAGCGCAGCATTGCGAGTTCGCGCGTTTCCTGGGCACTCACCCGAACAGCGGCAATCATTTGGGTCGGCGCGATGTTATAGCGTGGTTTCAGATCCCCGGCGCCCGTGGCACCGAATAGCGCCGCGGTCGCTTCACTGGGAGAATAGAATGCGAACCTTCCGCACATTTTTACTCTCTGATGCCCACGCCGCGATTCAGCAGCGCCAGGCTAACGGAGAAAAGGCCGATGACAAAAAGCCCGACAATCAGATAAGCATAAGTGATATTAATATCGGATACCCCGAGGATGCCGTAGCGAAACGCGTTCACCATATAGATGATCGGATTGGCGAGTGATACTTTTTGCCAGAACTCCGGTAACAGGGAAATTGAATAAAACACGCCGCCCAGATACGTCAATGGCGTCAAAACGAAGCTCGGCACAATCGAAATGTCATCGAACTTTCTTGCGAACACGGCATTGATAAATCCTGCCAGCGCGAAAACTGTTGACGACAGAATAACGATCGATAATGTGATCAGTGGATGCTGTACCTCAAGTTTTGTAAAAAACAGTGCAACAATCGTAACGAGCATTCCCACCAGCAGACCTCGAAACACCCCACCTGCCACATGACCCATGATTACGGTCGCGTTCGACATCGGTGATACCAGCATCTCCTCGATATGCCGTCCGAACTTGGCGCCGAAGAAAGACGAAACGACATTGCCGTAGGAATTGGTGATGACCGACATCATGATCAGGCCGGGGGCGATATATTGCATATAGTCGAAGCCGCCCATGCTACCGATTCGCCGCCCGATCAGATTGCCGAATATGATGAAATACAGCGTCATCGTAATGGCCGGCGGAACGATGGTCTGAATCCAGATCCGTATGATGCGGACGATCTCCTTGCGAACAAGGGTCTTGAGACCGATCCAGTTGAGTGTCAGGTCCATCATTTTGTCGCGTTACGGCGTGGAGCCGATCGCCGCGCTGTTGTTACGCTGCTTCTTCTCGACGATTCCCATGAATAGTTCTTCCAGGCGGTTAGCCTTGCTTCTGAGGCTCACAACTCTGATTCCCAGCCCGCTCAGTATGGCGAAAAGACTATTCAGATCATGTCCCGTGTCGACGGCTACTTCGAGTTCGTACGGATCGTTCAAATGTGTCTTGAAACCCGGAAGCTCCGGAGTCTCGGTCAATGCATCGCCAAGACTCAGGACGAAAACCTCGCGTTGCAGTTTTCTTAACACGGTGCTCATGCGCGCATCCTCGATAATCTCACCCTCATCGATAATTGCCACATGTCGGCAGAGCCTTTCCGCTTCCTCGAGGTAATGCGTGGTCAGAATGATCGTCGTCCCTTCGTTGTTGATGCGGCGCAGATACCCCCACATGGAACGGCGAATTTCGATATCGACGCCGGCAGTGGGCTCATCGAGTATCAGCAGTTTGGGCTCGTGGATCAGCGCTCTCGCAATCATCAGGCGCCGCTTCATACCACCGGAAAGACTTCTTGCCTGGTCGAAACGGCGGTCCCAGAGTTTCAACTCGGAGAGATATTCGTGGGCGCGCTGCAAAGCCAGCTTGCGCTCTATCCCGTAATAGCCGGCCTGGTTGACCACGATATTCAGCACGGTGTCGAACAGGTTCAGATTTATCTCCTGTGGCACGAGGCCAATGCAGGATTTGGCAGCTTCGAGTTGATGGTCGATGCTGTGTCCGAAGATCTCGACTTCACCGCTGGTCTTGTTGACGAGCGAACAAATGATGCCGATTGCCGTGGTCTTGCCTGCACCATTGGGACCGAGAAGTGCATAGAAATCGCCTTCCTCGACAGCGAAGTCGATTCCTTTCAGCGCCTGGTTGCCGTTCGAATAGGTCTTGGTAAGTTTCTTGATCGACAGTGCTCGCATGGCGACGCATATTGTATACGCGGCGGCTATGAGGGTGTCGAATAATGACTTTCTAGTGCTTCGACTCGTCTGCCACTTTGAGCGCCGGGCTGCGTGACGCACAGGCGGCGGCCGACCACGCGGCCGGCGCAGATTGCCGGGTCAGAATGGACTGCAATGCACTGATATGCGCTGCATGACGGGTCTCTGTCTCGTTGCTCAATCCGTTATCGAGAAGTTTTCGCCAAATTTCAGCGTCATGCTGTGCTCGTAGCACCAGCAGGTCGGAGCGGTGTCCGGCAACTGCCAGGATGTGGAAGATGGTCCGCTCGGTGATTTGTTCGCACCAATGTGTGCTGGCCCCGCAAAGGAGACGCGCCGCAAACGGGTTCCGATCGGCAAGCTGCCATACAAATCCCAGACCCGCGGATACGAGACGGCCGACGTCATCCGTCGCTTTCATGGGTAAAGCAAACAGATCGCGGGTTCTGTCGTCGGTCAATACCTTCTGCCAGAAGCCGTCGTCACGTTCTCGAAACGAAAACAGCAGAAACGGCGTCGCTGCCAGGCGCCCGATCTCATGGTGACCAAGGCGTCGTAAACGCCAGCCAAGCTCTTGCGGCAGTCCTTCCAGGTACCGGGCACATTCGCTGCCGTATTGTAAGAGTTTGAGAAAAGCGAAGTTCAATGATCGGACGTTTTCATAATCGGCAAGCGTTGGTCCCTGAAAATCCATAATGACCTCCCGGTCATGCGCATTTTTTGGGTGAAACCCGAGTTACGCTATTTTTGATTGATTTACCATGTGTAGATAGTATAAGCTTTTTCCTAACTGTATATGGGTAAAAACTAGCAGAAATGGGGACAAATGCGACTAACCGATAACCGATATGCGACCGAGCGAAGTCAGTTCGAACTCGCACTCCGAATGATCGGGCACGAGGCCAGGACCCGCACTATCAAGGTGTGCACCGGGCTTAGTGACGACAGGATTCGCAAACTTTATGCGACCTATTTCCGTGACGGGGGGTCTGGCACTGTAAAACGCCGCCGCGGCAAGTCACCCCAACAGGTCGGTCTTTTCGTCAAGAATCCGTACAATCAGCTGCAAGCGACAACGTTAATCGCGCTTTTCTGTGCAAGTCTGCTGCTCAGGGTCGATGCCGCAAACCGGGTTCATGCCTGCTGGCCGCGACCAAACGTGGAATACGGCCACCGCGTGTGTCGCGCCTTCGAGACTTATCTGCTGCTGCATCGGATGCCGAAACTCAGTTTCGAGTGGGCCTGGAACCTCCTGCAAAACATTTCCCGAAACGACGAGTTGTATCTGGCGGTGTGCAAGGGCTGCCAAGCCTCATACGTTCAGGATGCCTATGCCCTGGATCAAAAAACGTGCCCGAGCTGTGAGATATCCCGTCATCGCCAGAGGCATGCCTGATACTAGTAGCCTCCCGTCAGAAAGAATTACTGTAAACGTCGTTCGGGCCTAGCCCGACTGTTGCATCAGTTGCTGAGTAAGATCGGGCGAGGATTTGACCGCCTGAGGGACTTTCTGAGTGAGTGGAATAACCATGCGTATTTCCGAGTGCGCCGCTCTCGCCCATCCATGGGCTCCGCGGCATTTGGACGTCCTGTCCGGCAGAAAATCCCTCAGGCGATTAAAGACTACCGAAAGCGCAGGGCCGTACTCCGTAGTGATGAAATGGTCGGCTATTCTAGCGGCAACTCGCGAATTTCCGTTAGACTTCGACTTGCCTGCACGCAGTTCGACACAGTCCAGCGATTGCCGGGAACAGTAAATGACGATAATGACAGCCGACCTTTGTGACGAGTACGCTGCCGATATACAAGTGGCCGAGCCGGTATTCCAGATTTACGGTTCCCGGCGAAGTTTTTGCGGACAGGTGGTCACACTGCGGGTCTTCGAGGACAACCCGCTGGTCAGATCGGCGCTGGAGGAGGCAGGTAATGGGCAGGTGCTGGTCGTTGACGGCGGTGCATCGCGACGCTGCGCGCTTCTGGGAGGAGACATTGCCCGACTTGCAGCCGAGAACGGCTGGTCCGGCGTGATCATAAACGGCTGCATTCGGGATCGCCTCGAGATCGATGCCATGGACATCGGTGTGCGGGCGCTTGACACCTGCCCGCGCAAGAGCCGCAAGCAGGGCCTTGGAGAAAGAGATGTCGCTCTTTGTTTTGCCGGGATCGATGTCACGCCCGGTGATTACATTTTTTCGGATGAAGATGGCGTCGTAGTGTCCGCGCGTGACCTGTCGCAATCCGTAAACGAGGCTAGTGGTCCAGCAAAATGAGCGTTCAAAACGTATTCAGCGGTGCATTCGTCGACCGTTGGGGTCACCGGCGCGAAGATTCCGAGTGGCTCAGCGAAGCCATTAACAGCGATAACAGTTGTTTCATTGCTGTCTGGGGCGACAAGTGCCTGGCGTCGGGAGAACCCTTTCGTGCGATTCTTCTCGATCGGCATGCTGTCGGTAGCCACTTACTGGAGCAGGAGGTCATTTTCCTCGGCAAGTTCCGTGACAGGCCGGCCTTCGCGTTCGCCATAGACGGTGCGACCGAGGCACCGTTCCAGGATGTCGGCGAATTTCATGACTTGCGTTACCTGGGTAATGTGTTGCCGGCCGACGAGGCGAATCTGGTCGCACACGCGCGTGCGCTGGTTCTCTGGCACCGCATGCAGAAATATTGCGGTCATTGCGGCTCGCCGTCGAGAGCCGAATCGGGGGGCAATTCGCGAACCTGTGTCGACCCTGAGTGCCGCGCCGTGCTTTTTCCGCGGGTTGACCCGGCGATTATTGTGCTCGTCAGCAGAGGCGATCGATGCCTCCTCGGACGTCAGCCGAGCTGGCCCGAAGGCCGATATTCCACGATCGCGGGTTTCGTAGAGCCCGGCGAGAGCCTCGAAGATGCGATCCGGCGTGAGGTAGCAGAGGAAGCCAACATCCTCGTCGAGAATGTTCAGTATCACAGCTCACAGCCCTGGCCGTTTCCCTCGTCGTTGATGTTGGGCTTTACCGCCACAGCGTTGTCGGAAGACATTCTGTTGAATGATGGAGAACTCGAAGATGCTCAGTGGTTCTCGCGAAAGCAATTGCGCTCGGGCTTTCCGAAGTTGCCCTACCGCCTGTCTATCGCGCGCCGGCTCGTTGACGACTGGCTGTTGTCTGATGTCGATGAGATCAGTCGGGCAGGATAACGATGTGCCTCATCGTATTCGCCTGGCAGGCTCACCCGCAGTATCGCCTGATCCTCGCAGGCAACCGGGATGAATCTCACCAGCGACCGACCCAGGATGCGCACTGGTGGCCGGACAATGAATCGATTCTCGCAGGCCGCGACCTGCAGGCGGGTGGCACCTGGCTGGCAATGAGCAAATCGGGTCGCTTCGCGACCGTGACCAATTTTCGCGAACGCGAGGGCCGCAAGGCCATGGTCGAGTCCCGCGGCACACTCGTCACCGACTTCGTTGGCGGATCTCAATCGTTTAGAGAATTCGAATCCTCAATTTCAATGAGGGATTACGCCGGATTCAGTTTGCTGGTGTCTGACGGCGAGTCCATGTCTTACCTGTCCAATCGCGATGAGCTGAAAGCAAACGTTGCTCCCGGCATTTACGGTTTGAGCAACGCTTCGCTCGATACACCCTGGTCGAAAGTGGTTCGGGCCAAGGCCTGTCTTGAATCGCTGATCGAAGATGACGCTGTAAACGAAACCGAACTGTTGCGACTGCTTGCCGACCGGACGCCGGCGGCGGTAGGCGACGTCGCCACGGACGATCTCCCGTTCGAAATCGCCAGAGCGCTGACTGCCCCTTTCATAATGGCGCCCGATTATGGCACGCGTTCGTCGACGACCGTGCTGTGGGGCAATGATAATGTCGTTGAATTCAGCGAGCGCCGCTTCGATCCTGCCGGGCGCACCACGGGCGATTCCCGTTTCAGGTTCGTCCTTGAGTGAATTGTTTCGCCCGCGTAGGACGCGATCCCCTGATGATTAATAATCGCCCGTCAGGACGGGCTCCTACGCGGGCGCAATCAGGGATTTGCAAAGATACTCAGCAGCCACCTGCGAATCTCAGCGATTTCCTCTGCACAAACGGCATGCGCCATCGGGTATTCATGCCATTGCACGTGGAAACCTGCCTTCTGCATGATGTCCCGGGCGTGCTGGCCGGCGGCGATCGGCAGCATCGGATCGAATGAGCCGTGCACCATCAAGATCAGGAGATCGCGGGGCTGAGACTCCGGACTCTGCATGACTTCCCCGTCAATT
>JAPUKV010000166.1 GCA_027295475.1 Pseudomonadota bacterium | reverse complement strand
ACGTAACCGACCGTATCGATACGCCGCGACAAGACGCTGTATCGCGCTTGCTCGGTACGCACACCAAGGTTGTTTACGACCTGCGGACTGATAATGACGATACTTTCATCGTCATCTCCGGCACCTGCATACACCGGCACCAGGTCCATTCCCATGGGTGACTTGCCGGGCTCATCACTGCGAAAGTTCGGATCCATAGGCGCCTTCCAGTAAAGGATCTCGCGCTCTGCAACGGCGGACTCAGTTTCTGCAGAAAATCCGGGTCCGAACGACCAGCGGCTAAAGGCCAGACCGATTCCTACACCGGCGATCAGCACTATCAGAAATGCAAGTGTATTTTTCATCGGGAAATTCCTCCGAGGTTAGCGAGCACCGCGTAGCTTTGTGCGCGCTCCACCTGTAATCGAATGTAATCAATACGGGTATTCAGATCATCGACATAACCGCGCATCGCGTCTGCGAAATCGCCGGTGTCGCTTTGATATGCGGCAAGTGCAGCAGTCGCGTTGTCCGCCGATACGCCGAGTATCATTTTCTCGTAAAGCTCGAGACGTTTGCCGAGATCCCGCCAACGCACATACTCTGCATCTAACTGGCTACTAAGCCGTCGCAGCAACTCTTCTCGGGACTGGTCAGCCGCCCGTCTTTGGCTCAATGCCGCACCAACCGATTTGTCCTGTCGCTTGGCGCGAAAAAATGGCAGATCGACCGTCACTGACAGACTGATAAAATCAGATCGCGGCTGACCGTTCGACAGAAACCCGTCGCGGTATCCATATCCCAGATCCAATGCCCAGTCGGGCTTGTATTCTTGCTCAGCAAGATCAATGTCGACGAGGCTGGCATCGACATTCGCATCAGCCGCCAGCATCGCAGGGTGTGCACGGAGATCCGTTCTCAATACTTCCAGGGGTGGCACGGCAGTCCACCCAGGCAACAATGTTGCAAGCGGGCGCTCCGATTCCGCGCCAACCCATTGCGACAGAGCCGCACGGGAGCGCCCATGCTGATTGCCCATGTCGATGATGCGATCATCTAATCTCCGGAGTTCCAGATCCGCGCGCAGCACATCCTGCTGACTTTTGCGCCCGACCGCATAAAGTGATCGGGTGATAGTAACCAGATCATCAAAAAACGGTCGCGATTCGATTGCGATCTGGTGCGCTTCGCGCCAATAGTGGGTTTCCAGCCAGGCTATGCGGACCGCGGTCAACACATCGCGGCCGCGCCTGTCCGCTTTTTGTGTCATCTCGTCCGAGAGCGTACGAAATTTTTGCGTCGTCAATTCCCGCGTGTCCCCTCCTGGAAACACCTGACGAATGCCCAATTGCGCCTGCGTCATTCCTTCAGTCGTGAAGCCGCCAGACTGTATGGGGAAATTAGCCATGCCGATGCGCATTTTCGGATCAGGCAGCTGGCCACCCGCGACCGACTTGTCGCGTAATGCCGCGGCGCGGTAAATGAATGAATTCTGGCCTGGCTCATCATAAAGCGCCAGCTCCTCAGCTTCCTGCAACGTCAGCGGAATATCTTGTTGAGCATTCGCTCCCTGTACGTATACAAGGCCCGCAAAAAGCAACGCCAGGTACCAGCCGGTAGGCGTTCGACACTGGATAGCACAGATTGATATTGTTGATTCGGGCAGTTGCCCACGGAAAAACGACATTTGACGAACTCCTCATTGGTAACCGAAAAAAAACGGATTACTTCGAAGAGATCGCTACTTCAGGAATACGCAGTGCCGAATATTGAGGGGTGGGTCGCCGGCAAATTTCAGCCGCTGGTTGTCATGTGGCGGAAACAGCCTGGCGGGTGCTGAAAAGTCGAGCGTGCTCTCTATCGTCGACAATGCCAGGGGCGGGGAAAGGTCTTTTGGTTGCGGCTTGAACTGACGTCCGTCTACTTCATAACCGCCAAATATCTCGCAGTCTGCAGCGGACCCTGCCTCACACAGAACTTTCTGATGGTCGACGCCTGCTGGACAATGATTACAATCAGTCGCAGCCGTTGCATCAGCGATGTGTTCGGCGTGCCCGGAATGCAGCGCATGGTCCGATGCCAACGACGTCTCAGGAGCCATTTCCATGGCCATCAGGCACGGTTGCGCGGCGATATTCAGCCACGCAAGCACCAGCAGGCTGAGGGCGCATCGACCCCAAGCGCTTGTTTCTAACCGATTTATACCAGCCAAACTCAAAGTAAGCGACTCCTGATCAGCTCACCCTACGCATACTAATATGCTTGCGCAAGCGTGATTGTTACCCAGCTCCCAGTCTGGTGTAACAATGAGAAATCTGCTGAGCCTTCTTGCCGATGACTGTAACGCGAACCGGTAATTTCGGATTTCTCAATCGAGCTTTGCTCCAATATGTTTGTCACCCCGCTCTCTCGCCAGTGCGACCTGCCTGCGACGCTCTTCAAGGCGGGCGATCCGATCATCTTCAAGGGTTCCAATACAGTGAGGACAGGATATGCCTTCGCGGTAATCCGCCGACGCCAGCTCCTCACTGCTGAGCGGCCGCCGGCAGGCGTGGCATTGCACATAGCCGCCCTCCGCGAGGTCGCGATCAACGGCAACGCGTGAGTCGAATACAAAACATTCACCGTCCCAGCGATTTTCCTTGGCGGACATCTGTGTCAGATAATTCAAAATGCCGCCCTGCAAGTGATACACCTCGTCGAATCCCAGTTCCAGCATCAATGCCGTCGCCTTCTCACAGCGAATACCGCCCGTGCAAAACATCGCCAGAGGCCGGCCTTTGGCACTCTCGGCAAGGTCTTTCGCAAACTCCGGGAAATGCCTGAAACTGTCTGTGTCCGGATCCATGGCACGCGGGAATGTGCCGAGTTCGACTTCGTAATGATTGCGCGTATCGATGAGCAGAACATTCGGATCATCGATTAGTTCGTTCCACTCCTGCGGCGACACGTGTGTGCCGGTATTTTCGTGCGGCAGAATATCCGGGCGCCCGAGCGTGACGATCTCATCCTTAAGGCGCACGCGCATGCGCCGAAACGGGGCAGTGCTCGTATCCGTCCAGTGCGGCGTGATCGTCGTGTCCAGCACGAGACGCTTCTCGATCCATGCGAATACGGCTTCAATCGATCCGCTATCGCCCGCGATTGTGCCGTTAACACCCTCTTTCGCGACCAGAATAGTTCCGAGCAAGCCCTGCTCGTCACACAGCGTCTGCAACTCGTCACGAAAAGCCGCGGGCTCCTGTAAATCCAGGAATCGATAAAATGCCGCGACCCTCATGACGCCTCGGCCGTTTCATCTGCCGTCAGTGAGAGAATTGAATGGCGAATTTCCTCGCCCAGTACAAGCCGCGCATCTGCGCCTATTCCTTCGATGACGTCGTCGAATTCGAGCTTGCCGTCTGCATTGCGCAGCAACGTACCCTGATTCTGCAACAATCGAATGAAGTCGTGAAACAAGGATTTACTAAAGAAATCCGGTGAGTGCAGCCCATAAATAATGGACAGGCGCTCAGCGCTTTGCTGGCAGAGCGTCTCCAGCCTGGCGCGTGTCAAACTGCCAGTGCCATTGCGAACGAGAATCGCGATAACGAGATAGAAGCG
>JAPUKV010000165.1 GCA_027295475.1 Pseudomonadota bacterium | reverse complement strand
CGCCGCTCCAGTTCGTCTCGCGAGGGCGGCAGGATAAATATCGTAATGCAATCGGGTTTCGATTGCCGTACCTGCTGCGCGCCCTGCCAGTCGATTTCGAGAATTACATGATTGCCATTACTGAGATGTTGTTCGACCTGCGAGCGGCTGGTGCCGTAGTGATTGTCGAATACGAGCGCGGATTCGAGCAGCTCCCCTTTTTCTTCAAGCTTCTGAAATTCGGCCTCCTGCACAAAGAAGTAGTCCTTCGCTTCGACTTCGGTGACCCGTTTCTCGCGCGTCGTATATGAAATTGAAAACCTGAGTTCAGGTTTCCTTTCGACCAGTTCTTTAACGAGCGTCGTCTTGCCGGCACCGGACGGAGCCGCGATAACGAAAAGACTGGCATTATTCGACATTCTGAATCTGTTCGCGCATCTGCTCGATCAACACCTTGAGTTCTACAGCGGCCTTGGTGGTCTCGGTGTCTGCCGATTTCGATCCCAGCGTGTTGGCTTCCCGGTTCAGTTCCTGCGCGAGGAAGTCGAGACGTCGGCCGACAGGTTCGCCGCTGATAATCACGTCGCGAATCTCGCTGATGTGACTCTCCAGGCGATCGAGTTCTTCATCGACATCGAGCTTATTCGCGACAAGCGCCAGCTCGGTCTCGAGGCGGGCAGGGTCGGCCTCAACGTCCAGTTTGTCGATGCGCTCCTGCTGCCGTGTGCGAACAGCTGCAAGAACCTCCGGCATCCGCGCTCTGACAGTCCCCGAGATAGCCAGTATGCCGGCGCAGCGCGACTCGAGCATTTCGCTAATGCGCTTACCTTCGCTTGCCCGCATTTTGCCAAGCGCGGCCAGGGCCTCCTCAAGCAGCCGGCCGGCCTCTGCAAACAGTGATTCTGCTTCAACCTCCGCTTCGGCAACGACGCCGGGCCATCGCAGAACGTCGATCGGGTCAACCGCATGGGTTTCGGGCAAAAGACCGGACAGCTCTTCGATCTTCGCACTGATCTGCCCTACCAGCTCATAGTCGAGCTTGAGCTCCGCAGCACCGGAAATCGCGTGGCGAAAGTGCAGTGAACATTCGATTTTGCCCCTTTTGAGGCAAGTGGCGACCTGCTGCCGAAATTCGGCTTCCTTCGGGTGCAGTTCGTCGGGCAGGCGAAACTGCACGTCGAGATAACGATGGTTTACGGTTCGGAGTTCCCAGGTCAGCGTACCAACAGGAGACTCGGCGGCTTGTCGCGCAAACCCTGTCATACTGTGTAACATCGATTACTCCGTTATTGTTGCTCTTGTCACAGACTTCGAGGCCGGAAGCGAGCCATATTTACACTGATCTGACTGTGAAATCGAGCGCGCACTTCGCTTGAGGAATCAATTATTCTAAGCTGCGTCAGCCCGGTGCTGCCAGCATAAGCAAGAAAAAGCAATAAAACCCACATGCAAATAGAATACGCCAAAGTTTCTGCGCTCGGAGACCGCAGCGACAACCAGGATCGCGCTGCGATAGTTGTCGCCGAGGATGCGGCGCTCATGCTTGTATTCGACGGTATGGGAGGGCACTCGGATGGCGCCCTCGCCGCCGAGACCGGCCTGAACATCATCCAGGAGATGTTCATGGAATCGACGCTGCCGATGTTCGACCCGCAGGGGTTCATTTACACGGCGCTCGCCCGCGCGCATGACGAGGTGGTAAAGCTCGGCGCCGAACTGACGATTGACTCTCGCCCGAGAGCGACTTGCGCGATCTGCCTGATTCAGGAAAGCGGCTCATACTGGGGACATGTCGGCGACAGCCGAATCTATCAGATGCGCGACGGCGAAGTCCTTGCGAGGTCACGGGATCATAGTCACGTTGAAGTATTGATACAGGAAGGTGCGATTACAGAGGACGAAGCGCTGGACCATCCCATGCGAAACTTCGTCGAATGTTGCATCGGCGGTGATGCGGCCGTGCCGGATATGAGCATTACGGCAAAACGAGTACTTTCGCCCGGCGATGTGCTGCTCGCCTGCAGCGACGGTCTTTGGTCTGGCGTGAGCGACGAGGAGTTGGCCGCGATGGCAACGCGCACGTCTGATAGCCTGGCCGAAAATCTGAAAGCGCTAAGTGTCAGGGCGCTGCGTGTGAACGCACCGTACAGCGACAACACGACCGGCACTGCGTTGCGGTGGCTGGGAGAATAACCGCGCCTATTGAAGTGCGCGGCATAACGCAGGCCGGAACAGCCAGGAAAAACAGGAGACAGCAATGCGCCCAAGCGGCCGCGAACCGGACCAGATGAGACCGGTAATATTCACGCCCAATTACACCAAACACGCCGAGGGAAGCGTGCTGGCCGAATTTGGCGACACGCGCGTCCTGTGCACGGCAAGTGTCGAGAGTCGCGTGCCGCCATGGATGCGCGGTGCAGGCCACGGATGGGTTACCGGTGAGTACGGCATGTTGCCGCGATCGACCCACTCGCGATCGGGCCGTGAGGCAGCGCGCGGCAAGCAGGGCGGCCGCACGATGGAAATCCAGCGGCTGATCGGACGCTCTTTGAGGGCAGCGACAGACCTCGACGCGCTCGGCGAGCGAACTGTCACGCTCGATTGTGATGTGTTGCAGGCAGATGGGGGAACCCGAACGGCGGCGATCAGCGGTGCCTATGTCGCACTTCTGATAGCGATGCAGAAACTTTGCAAAGAACGAAAACTGAAGACGAATCCTGTCCACGGTCAGATTGCTGCCGTTTCAGTCGGCATATATAGAGGTGTTCCAATGCTTGATCTTGATTACGAGGAAGATTCGCAGGCGGAAACGGATATGAATGTCGTGATGAATGAGGCGGGCCGCTTCGTCGAGGTTCAGGGTACAGCGGAAGGTCACGCGTTCACTCGCGAGGAATTCGATACGCTCCTCGAGATGGCGAGCGCCGGGGTCAGCGAAATAATTGAGGCGCAAAACGCAGCCATCGCGAAGGCTTGAGTGCAAGCGCGAAGTGGCGATTTATTGCCCCCGTGAACGATGCAATGAAGAAAGTCGTCATCGCCAGTGGCAACAAGGGGAAACTGCGCGAGATCGGCAGGATTCTCAATGGTCTCGATTGCGAAATAATTCCACAGAGTAAACTCGGCATTGTTTCTGTTGCCGAAACCGGCGCGACATTCGCCGACAATGCAATGATCAAGGCACGACATGCCGCGGCCGAATCGGGCCTGCCGGCGATAGCCGATGACTCCGGACTGGTCGTCGACGCATTGGATGGACGTCCAGGCATTAATTCCGCCAGGTACGCCGGAACAGGCGCGAGCGATGATGACAACATTGACAAGCTGCTGGCGGAGCTGCGGGATGTTCCACTGGAGGAGCGGGGGGCTCACTTTCATTGTGCTGCGGTCTGGGTCAGTCCGGACGACTCAGTGAGACCACTGGTCGCGGAAGGACGATGGTGCGGCCGAATCCTTGCCGAGCGTCGTGGTCGGGGCGGATTTGGTTATGACCCGGTTTTCTTCGACCCGAATCTTAAAAGAAGCGCTGCGGAGATGTCCGGCGAGGAAAAGAACCTTCGGAGTCACCGAGGCAAGGCCTTTCACCAGCTCGGCGAGCTGTTGCATAGTGTGCTCAAGTGCTGACCAGCGCCCCCTGACATGAGCGAAAGTATCGAACCCCCCCTGTCCCTTTATGTTCACCTGCCGTGGTGCGTAAGCAAATGTCCATACTGCGACTTCAATTCACACAGGGCCGGAGATGCGCCACCAAGGGAGCGCTATCTCAGGGCGGTTGAGATCGATCTCAAACTGGAAGCTCAACGCGCACAGAACCGGCCGCTGGTGAGCGTATTCATTGGTGGTGGCACACCGAGCTTTTTCACTGGTGCCGAAATCGGACAGCTCATTGATGTAATTGCGGCGGAATTCAGCTTGCAGCCGGACATTGAGATAAGCATGGAGGCAAATCCGGGCACTGTGGAGCACGGTGATCTTCATGACTATCGCAGCGCAGGTGTCAGCCGGCTTTCATTGGGTGCCCAGAGTTTCAACGCGGAGTCGCTAAGAAAGCTCGGCCGAATTCACGGCCCCGACGAAATTCTTTCTGCCTATGCAGATGCTGTAAAGGCCGGCTTCGACAGCATTAACCTGGACATCATGTTCGCACTGCCGGGCCAGGACCTTGAAATGGCGGTTCGGGATGTCGAACAGGCAATCGCGCTCGGGCCGGCGCATATCTCCTATTACCAGCTAACGCTGGAACCGAACACGGTATTTCACAGCAACCCGCCGCCCGGTCTCCCCGACGAGGAGGAAGCCTTTGTTATCCAGCAACAATGCCACGCCTTGCTGGCCGAAAGCGGTTATGAGCAATACGAAATATCTGCCTTTGCCAGGCCCGGCCGTCGTTGTCGGCATAACCTGAACTACTGGACGTTTGGCGACTATCTCGGTGCCGGTGCCGGTGCACACGGCAAGTTCACCGGCAACGGGGGCGAAATCCGGCGCTATGAAAAGCCCAGGCACCCCGCAAGCTTCATGGAGCAGGCGGAGTCACGGTCCATTGAGACCAGGGAACATGAGGTCTCCGGTGCCGATATCGGCTTTGAATTCATGCTCAATACCATGCGGATGCCCGAGGGCTTCATGGCGTCGGACTACAGCGCCCGAACCGGGCTATCTGTCGATACGCTCGAAGGACGTCTGGCAGTCGCAGAGGCCAGGGGTCTGATCGAGTCTTTTGCTGGACCCGGTTGGCGGCCCACGGCACTCGGTTTACGCTTTCTCAACGACTTGACCGCGATCTTCCTGCCGTGATTTTGCGCCGATCAGCCTGCCTCAGGTGCTCTGGCGCGGGTGCCCTTTATGCACAGCACTTCAGGGATACCTATTTTTTCCGAGCAATTAAGGCCGATAACTCAGCCTGACTGTCCAAAACACTTGTAAACTATTGAAATAATAGAATTTGCCAAAGTGGCGATAAAATAGACATTTTAATAACGTTGCTTTAAAAACCCGCACTTAGCGCACTCACTCAATTTTCTTCCACAGAGTTATCCACAGCTTCTGTGGATAAGATATGGCCGTAAACAGAGGGCTTGCGGCGCGAGAAGCTTCCCGATATCCTACGCCGCCGCTTACACCTACTCTGCACACCGGAGACACTCAATGAAAGCCGATATTCATCCCGACTACAGCGATATCAAAGTGACCTGTAGTTGTGGCAACGAATTCACGACCCGTTCCACCCTGGGTCAGGACCTGACGATCGAGGTCTGTTCGGCATGTCATCCGTTCTACACGGGCAAGCAGAAAATCATTGATACGGGTGGCCGGGTCGATAAATTCCGTCGCAAGTACGGCCTCAGCTAGCTTCATCAGAAGCTAGAGATCCACATACGTATCATCCCCAAGTTGCCCGGCATTTGGGCTTCCGGCACCATGGGCTGCTGACGAATTGCCCAGCGGCGTTGCTTTGGGTGCAGGATGGAAGGTCGATATGGACACAGAAACAATGAGTAAGGAAGCATACAAGCTTGTAAATCCGGATGGGACGGAAATGGAGCTTCCCGTCCGCAGCGGAACACGCGGACCGGATGTTCTGGATATCGGCCGGCTTTATCGGGATCAGGGCGTATTCACCTACGATCCAGGATACGTGTCAACCGGAAGCTGCGAAAGCACGATCACGTTCATCGATGGTGAGAAGGGCGTGCTGCTGTACCGAGGCTACCCCATCGAGCAGCTCGCGAAGAACTCCAGTTTCCTCGAGGTTTCATACCTCCTGTTATATGGGGAGTTACCGACGGCGGCTGAGCTGGAGAAGTTCGACACAACCGTCCGGACACACACCATGCTCAATGAGGGCATGCTGCGTTTCTTCACTGGATTCCGCTACGATGCCCATCCGATGGCTATGCTGTCTGCCGTCGTCGGCTCGATGTCCGCCTATTATCACGACACGATGGACATCTACAACCCGCGGCAACGGGATGTTTTTGCTCATCGCATCCTTGCCAAACTGCCTACTATCGCCGCGGCGGCATACAAGCTTAATGCGGGACAACCGTTCGTCTATCCACGCAACGATTTGGGTTATACGGAGAACCTGCTGCAAATGTTCTTCGCCGTGCCGGCCGAACCATACGAGATCAACGCGGTGGCGGCGGAAGCAATAGACCTCCTGTTCATATTACACGCTGACCATGAGCAGAATTGCTCGACGTCGACCGTACGGATGGCTGGCAGTTCTGGTACCAACCCGTACTCGGCAGTTGCGGCTGGAATATCCGCCCTGTGGGGACCGGCCCACGGAGGCGCGAACGAGGCCGTGCTGAGCATGCTCCGCGAAATCGGTGATGCGAAGAACATCCCGAAGTTTGTTGCCAAAGCGAGAGACAAGGACGATCCGTTCAGACTGATGGGCTTCGGTCATCGCGTCTACAAGAATTTCGACCCGAGAGCCACGATTATCAGGGAGATGTGCCACAAGGTCCTGGAGCAAATGGGCAGCGCGGACGCCCCGTTGTTCGATCTGGCGCTGAAACTGGAAGAGGTGGCGCTGAAGGACGATTACTTCATCGAGAAAAACCTTTACCCCAACGTCGACTTCTATTCCGGCATCATCTACAAGGCCCTGGGAATTCCAACTTCGATGTTTACCGTGATGTTCGCTATCGGCAGGACCGTGGGTTGGGTATCGCACTGGCGCGAGATGATCACGGACCCGGTCGGACGCATCGCCCGGCCCCGGCAACTTTACAGCGGACCGGCTCAACGGGATTACGTGCCAGTCAAAAAGCGTAAGAAGTTGGGGTCGAACCGCTAAGAGCCGAATGGGGTCGAACCGCTAAGAGTCGCATGGGGACGGATCGGGAAGTCCGCCCCCCTCGACTACAGTTCTTCGCCTCTTAGAAGCTTGAGGACAGCCTGAGAATCAGCCCGCCGCATCGGCTTGCCGTCTACCGGGCTGATCGGTGCCTGCCGAATGCCATCCAATGGGAACACGGTTGCCTCGATCGCTGAGCTGTCGTGTGTAAACCGAAATCCGGAAAATGTTTCGGCACGATCCCGGCGGCTTTTCAGGCGCCGGTCGTACGGGCGGTATTGCACACTGCTTTCCTGCAGCCTGACCGCGACGAGCTCAGCGCTGTCTGAGAACACATGCAGATTGACTGCGGAGTTTGCAGCGGCGGTGCCGTGCAGGACCGGGCCGACCAGTCGCGGCGTAAAAGGCGCGAGAAGCTCCATTGCGGATAAAGCCGCTCTTCTGAGAACACGCAGCAAATCGAGATGCGATTCACGACCGAAGAGCTTGAGGTGCTCGCTAACCGCGTGTTCGATCTCGGGATTCCCCGGCAGCGAGCCGCGCTCGGTCATACCCAGCCGCTCGGCCGCTTTGATCTTGGCGACGCGATAATCCTCGACGCCCTGTTCTACGATTATGCGGGCGGCTTCCTGGGCCAGAACTTTTCTTGCCCGGTCGTTTCCATTGGATGCTTTCCTCGCCATGGCTAAAAGATCTCTTCCGGTTGCTGCTCCTCTTCATCCATGGCGTTGGGGTCGTTGAAGGGGTCAGGTCCGGTCTCGGCGACGTCGCAGACCGGAACATGGTCTTCGCGAAAGACTTCGAACATGACATCGTAGCTGGCATCAAGGGCACTGGCCGGACAACCGGTGGCCTTGAAAATCAACACGCTGACGATGCCCTCGGGAACCGGGAGCTGATGCAACGGCACTCCCCTGAGTGCGATGCGCATAAATTCGATCCAGATTGGCAGGGCCGTCCGTGAGCCTTCTTCGCCCGGGCCCAGCGGCAGGTCGTCGTCGTATCCGACCCAGACCACAGAGACCAGGTCGCCGTTGTAGCCGCCGAACCATGCGTCACGCCGGTCGTTCGATGTGCCGGTCTTGCCCGACAGGTCACTGCGCTCAAGAACGCGCGCGCGCCGGCCGGTGCCACGTTTAATGACATCGCGCATCATGTCCTGTATCAGAAATGCGTTTTGCTCAGAGATCACCCGGGGCGCCGCATGTATGTCTGCGAATAGCTCCGGGGCGATTGAAGCATCCGGCCGGTAGCTCTCGCCTACCTCGGCCATCAGTTCGAAAGACATCGCGTCTTCAGGATCACGCGGTTCCAACGGGAGGGCATCGTCGTCCACGTCACGCGGTTCCGCCGCGAGGGCATCGTCGTCCGCGGTCTGGCACTCCCGGCAAACGATCGGTGGGTCTGCGCGATACAGCAATTCACCAGCCGGGCCACGGATCGAATCGATCACATACGGTTTGACCGCATAACCGCCGTTGGCGAAAGTTGCGTAGCCCTGGGCCATGTCCAGCGGTGAGGCATTGCCACCGCCGAGTGCCAGCGAACCGTTTCGAGGCAGTGCGTGGTCAGGAAAACCGAACGGTTGCAGGTGCCTGACGGCATTGCCAACGCCGGTGTTGTAGATCAGCAGCCGCACTGAAGCCAGATTCATGGAACGAACCAGGGCCTCCCGGACTCTCGTCGGGCCGTAAAATCTGCCGCTGTAGTTGAGGGGCCGCCAATCGTCTTCCAGTTCTGACGATCTGATCACAACGGGTGAATCGTCGATGATCGTGGCTACCGTGTTGCCTTGCTCGAGCGCGGCCGAATAAACGAAAGGCTTGAACGACGAGCCGGGCTGCCGGGCCGCCTGAACCGCGCGGTTGAATTTGCTCACCGTAAAATCAAAGCCGCCGGACAGACTGGTAATAGCGCCGTCGCGGGGATCGATAGAGACAACCGCTGCCTGCGCTTCCGGCATATGCGCCAGTGCCAAGCTACCGAGCGTTGTCGGCATGACGTGAATAATCTGGCCGGGTGTGAGTACATCAGCAACTGTTTCAGGGGCCGGGCCCGTGGTGGCACGATCCACAAATGGTTTGGCCCAGGAGATGCCGTCCCAGGGAAGGGACGTGCGTGAGCCATTGTTCAATACAATCTCAGCGCTGTTGTCTTCGTGTAGCGCTGTTACGATCGCAACATCGAGACCGCCCGGATTGGGCTGGTCGGCCAATGCGAGCCGGATGTCTTCCGGCCATTGATCATACGGTGCCAGCAGAACTTGGGCATCGACGTCCAAAGTCTCAATCGGCCCCTTATAGCCGCGCCGGCGCGTGAACTCGAACAGGCCATTGCGCAAAGAGTAGCTTGCCGCGCGTTGCAGCCTCGAATCGAGTGTGGTTACCACCTCGTAACCTGCCCTGTAGGTGTCCTCGCCGTAGCGGGACAGCATTTCCCGCCGCACCATTTCGGCAACATAAGGGGCCGACAATTCCGGGGCGGTACCATGCAGCATGGACTCTATCGGATAGATCATTGCTCGCTGATAGGTATCGTTATCGACGTATCCGAGGTCGAGCATGCGCTCGAGGACATAAGTCCGGCGCGCTTTTGCGTTTGTAGGACTGCGAACCGGGTTGTATTGCGACGGGGCTGGCAAAACCCCGGCAAGCGTCGCGGCTTCGGCAACATTGATGTCCTTGAGCGCCTTGCCGAAATAGACTTGCGCAGCCGCGGCAACACCATACGCTCGCTGACCGAAAAACATTTTGTTGAGGAACAGGGCGAGAATCTCTTCTTTGGAAAATTCCTGCTCGATCTTGTAGGCGAGGAAGGCTTCCCGGAGCTTGCGCGTAAACAACTGTTCGCGAGTCAGGAAGTAGTCACGCGCGAGCTGTTGTGTGAGTGTACTACCCCCGCCGCTGATTTCGCCCGTCCCGATAATTCTCACACCTGCTCGGAGGATGCCCTGGTAATCGATGCCCGGATGCGCAAAAAAGCGGCGATCCTCCGCGGCGACAAACGCATTGACGACATGCGGCGGCAAGTCGTCGAAAGTAACGAGGATCCGGCGACGCTCACCGAATTCGGCAATCAGGCGCCCGTCGCGGCTGAAGATCCTCAGGGGGATCTGCAATGGAATCTCGCGAATCGTTTCTGCCGGCGGCAGGCCGGGAGCCACAAAGTAATAAGCGCCGAGAACGGCAGTCGTGGTAGCCATGCCTGCCGCCAGACTCAGTCCTGCGAGCAGTATGAGCCACTTCGCATATCGGCTCTTTTGCCTGCGATCGGTTTCTTTGTGCTGCGTGTCTGAGTTCTGCATGGTTCGAGCGTTCTAGTGGTCCAACAAAGTCATATTGATAGGCTCAGCGAGTCGTGAACCGTTATGGGGTCAGGCGCATTTTGGCTTACTGGTGAGCGAATTTGTTCGATTTCAAGGCAGCGCCTCGAGTCGATTCGGGTGTATACCGCAGAATGATAGCCACGTATTGCGTTGGGCTGCAATGGACACATGGGCAAAGGGTGGTCGGCGGGACAAACCGGGCCTATATATAAGGTGAAGCGCAATGCGTGGTAAAATAGCGGAAAAAGCGGCCGGAGGCCCCGATTGGGCGATCTTTTCGAGCCGATACCGGCCATTTGAGAGCCGCTTCAACGCCCGGATTTATTGACGAAGCTCTGGTCCGAGCCGCCAACCAGTTCACGGAATGGCGGCCCATATCGGCATTACCATACGGATCGCCGGATCGTGAACAAAGTCACGTTTTATTTAACATTTTATTGATATATAGTTAAATCGAAAAGCTTAGGCCCAGCCGAATTTTGGGCCGCAACTTACCGACTTAGAAGGAAAAAATACGTGTTTTTTGGCAGAAAATCCCAACCATTACTGGGGCTCGATATCACGACCTCGTCGGTCAAGCTCATAGAGCTTTCTCAGAGCGGCAAGCGCTTTCGGGTCGAATCGTATTCAGCCGAGCCCACGCCGCCGAGTTCGGTAAACGAAAAAGCGATTGTCGATGCGAAGGCCGTTGGCGAGGCCATCCGCCGGGCAGTCAAGAGGTCGGGCGCGAAGGCGACCGACGTAGCGATCGCCATCAGTGGCGATGCGGCGATAACGAAGGTCATTCAAATGCCCTCGAGTCTGTCCGAGCGCGACCTCGAAGGCCAGGTCGAGATTCAGGCGGACCAATACATACCCTTCCCGATGGAAGAAGTCAGTTTCGACTACGAGATAGTCGGCCCGAACGAAAATGATCCCGAGTTGATGGATGTTCTTCTCGTGGCAACCCGTACCGACAATGTCGAGCAGCGCCAGGTGGCTGTTGAGGCAGCCGGGCTGAAAGCTCACATCGTGGATGTCGAGGCTTTTGCTCTGGAGAACGCCTGTCAGCTTTTGAGCCACCAGATTCCCGACGGTGGCATGGGGCAGTCCGTCGCGATCGTCGACATCGGTGCCAGCAGCACCACGTTTAGCGTCCTTCAGGACCTCAAAGTAATTTACACGCGTGATTTCGCTTTCGGCGGGCAGCAGCTTACCGAGGAAATCATGCGCACCTACGGGCTCTCGATGGAAGATGCCGGCCGTGCGAAAAAGCAGGGCGGCCTGCCGAGTAACTATCAGCCTGAAGTCCTCGAGCCGTTCATTGACGATATGACTCAACAGGTCAGCCGTTCGTTACAGTTCTATCTGGCATCCGGCGGTGGACGCGAGCAGCCGGACATGATTCTCGTGTGCGGTGGTTGCGCGAATATTCCGGGTATTGCCGACGTGATATCCAGCCGCGTCGGGATACCGACTGAAGTTGGCGATCCGCTCGGGCAAATGAAGATTTCATCAAAGGCCAAGTCCCAGGGCGTACACAAAGACGCCACCGCACTTCTGACGGCTTGTGGTCTTGCATTGAGGAGCTTCGACTAATATGCCACGCATCAATCTTCTCCCTTGGCGCGAAGAAGAGCGCAAAAAGCGCCAACGTGACTTCATGGTTGCGATGGGCAGTGCATTTGTTGCCGGTCTTGTCATCGTTGGACTGACAAACCTGGCTTTCTCGCAGATGATTAATCACCAGGGTGATCGCAACAAACGCCTTGAAGGGGAAATCGTCATACTTGAAAAGAGCATTACCGAGATCGACGGCCTGGAAAGACAGAGGGAACGGCTTCTTGCCCGCATGGATATCATCGAGCAATTGCAGAGAAGCCGACCCGAGATCGTTCATCTCTTCGACGAAATGACTCGCCAGCTTCCCGAGGGCGTTTACCTGACCGGCATGAAGCAAAACGGGTCAACGGTCGAAATCAAGGGTATCGCTCAGTCGAGCACGCGTGTGTCGGCGCTGATGCGGCAGATCGATGCGTCGGACTGGCTGACGGATCCGGATGTCGTGAAAGTTGAGACAACCGAAAAGGGACCCGCCCGGCAGGCTGAATTTGTTGTCAACCTGAAACAGATCCGCGACGACGATGCGGTTGACCTGGAGGACGGCGGATGAACCTCATTGAAGAACTGAGAATGCTGGATGTCAGTGACGTTGGCCGCTGGCCATTTGCGTTTCGCGCTGGCGTAATCGGCATCGTCTTTGCAGTGGTAGTCGGCCTGGGCATTTTCTGGACCATCGTCGAAAACAAGGCGCCGCAGCTTGCACGCGCGCAGGACGATGAGCAGACGCTTCGCGTAACTTTTAAGAACAAACAGAAAAAGGCCGCGAACTACGACGCGTATAAAGCACAGCTGGCACAAATGCAGCAGTCGTTCGGTACGATGCTGCGCCAACTGCCCGGTAAAACCGAGATTCCGAGTCTGATCGTTGATATTTCGCAGACGGGTCTTGCTGCAGGGTTGCAGGAAAAACTCTTCCAGCCACAGTCGGAAATTCCCAAGGATTTCTATGCGGAGAAGCCAATCAAGATCCGGCTGTCAGGGGGTTATCACGAGATTGCTAATTTCGTCAGCGGTATTGCCGCGCTGCCGCGCATCGTGACGCTGCATGACATAAATATCACACCCGAGGAAAAAGACGTGTACGACAGGCTGACGATGGAAGTGACCGCAAAGACCTATCGCTACCTCGATGAGGAGGCAGGAGAATAATGGCCGGTTCGAGCTTGAAACGTTTGATGCTGTCGATTCTGGTCGTCGGATTCGGTGTGGCGGGTTGCGGCGGCGATATGGACGATCTGGACAAGTTCATTAATGAGACCAAGGCACTGCCGGGAGGCCGGATTGAGCCATTGCCCGAAATTACGCCCTACGAGATATTCAGCTACGTCGCTGATGCTGAAGGTTTTCGCTCACCGTTCGTGCCCGATGCGCCGCAGGCAGCAGCAGGCGCGGCCGCTGGCGGTACCCGGCCTGACCGGGACCGAAGCCGCGAGTTTTTAGAGCAGTATCCGCTCGATACTTTGCGAATGGTCGGCACGATGGAGCTGGGCAACACGAACTACGGTCTTGTACAAACCTCTGACGGCCTGATTCACCGCGTCGTGGCTGGTAATTATTTGGGGCAAAACGACGGACGAATCATTAGCGTGGGTGAATCGAAAATTGAACTTATTGAAATTATTTCGGACGGGATCGGCGGGTATCTGGAAAGAGAAGCCGCCGTCGGTCTTGCGGACTGATGCCTGAAGGAAACTGGGAGTATTTGGAATGACGCTCAAAATCAAGCCGGCTACCGGCATAAGTAACCGGCGTTCGTTGCTGCGACAGATGGCTGCATTACAGACGGCAATTCTGCTGTTGTGGGGCCTGATCGCATACGCGCAGGATAACAATCGCCTGCAGGACATTCAGGTGCAGAGCCTCCCGGGGCAACAGGTGGAGGTGAGGTTGATCCTAAGCGGCACGGCCCCCGAGCCACTCGCATTTACGATTGACGATCCGGCCCGAATCGCGCTCGACTTGCCCGAGACTGCTCTCGGGCTGTCTTCACGTCGCCGGGACGTCAATCTCGGTCCACTGGATACTGTCTTGACAGCTGAGGCAAATGGCCGCACGCGCGTCGTGCTGAATCTCGATACGATGGTGCCGTATAAAATGCGCCGCAGCGGCAACACGATAGTTATAACACTGGGCGCTGAAGGCGGGGATGGCTCGCTCACGACCCAGTTCGCGGGTTCCGCGCCGTCTGCTGCCCCGCGCTCTTACGCAAGCACTGGCGGCCGCTCGATCACAGGGGTTGACTTCCGTCGCACACGCGGTGGCGGCGGCCGGATTTTGATCACACTGAGCGACCCGTCTACGCCGGTCGACATTCGCCAGGAAGGCGGCCGCGTCGTTGCAGTATTTAAGAACACGAGCCTGCCGGCAGAGTTGATGCGCCGGCTGGACGTCGTTGATTTTGCAACGCCGGTCACAACGGTCGACACGCTGCGAACCAATCTGGACACGCGCGTCGTAATAACTGCGGAAGGCAAATACGAGCAACTCGCTTATCAGTCGGACAATGAGTTCACGATCGAAATCAACCCGAAAGTGGTAGATACCGCGCGAGCGAGCCTGTTCTCCGAGACCAAGGAATACAGTGGCCAGCGTCTGACCCTTAACTTCCAGGATATCGAGACGCGCGCGGTACTGCAGCTTCTGGCTGAAACATCGGGCCGCAACATCGTGGTCTCGGATACCGTTCAGGGTAACGTTACCCTGCGTTTGAGAAACGTGCCCTGGGATCAGGCGCTCGATATTGTCATGACGACCAAGGGCCTCGATATGCGGCAGAACGGCAACGTGATTATTGTTGCACCGTCCGAAGAAATAATTGCACGCGAGACGGCGGATCTCGAAGCCCGCGCGGCGATTCACGAGCTGGAACCCCTTTATTCCGAGTTCATCCAGGTCAACTATGCCAAGGCTGCCGATCTTGCGGAGCTGATTAGTGCGGGCGACAGTGAGAACTCGTTGTTGTCAGATCGCGGCAGCGTTTCCATTGATGAGCGGACGAACACACTGCTCGTGCAGGATTCAGCCGAGCGGCTGCAGAATATTCGTCGCCTCGTTCGTACGCTGGATATTCCGATTCGACAGGTATTGATCGAGTCGAGAATCGTCGTTGTCAGCGACGATTTCAGTCGTGAGCTGGGCGTGCGCTTCGGTGCCACGGCCTACCGAGCCAACAGTACTGACGGAGCAACCGTCATAACGGGCACCGCCGGCGGCACCGATACAATGATCAACTCCGTATTGGACAATCTTCAAGACCCGGCCAATGGCACGATCTTCCCAGTTGCGATACCGGACCTGAACGACCGTTTCAACGTTAACGTGCCGATAGCGAGTCCGGCGGGGCGGTTTGCCATTTCTATACTCGAGACCGAATACCTCGTCGACCTTGAGCTGACGGCTCTGCAGACGGAAGGACGCGCGGAAATTATTTCGACGCCGCGGGTCATAACGGCGAACCAGAAGGAAGCCCGTATTGAACAGGGCGTAGAGATACCCTTCCAGGAATCAGCCTCATCCGGCGCTACCACAACGCAGTTCAAGAAAGCCGTCCTGAGCCTGACGGTGACACCGCAGATTACGCCCGACGACCGCATCATCATGGATTTGCGGGTAAGCAAGGATAATGTCGGCGAACTGGTCGCGAGCGCGACTGGTGGTCTCGTCCCAAGTATCGATACCCGGTCGATTGAAACCCAGGTACTGGTCAATGATGGTCAGACTGTCGTGCTCGGAGGCATCTATGAGACGGAACGCCGGGAAACAATAACCAAAGTGCCGTTCCTTGGCGATATTCCGGGAATCGGCTTTCTGTTCCGCTCGAAGCAGAATGTGACAAACAAAGCGGAACTCCTCATCTTTGTAACGCCGAAAATTCTGTCAGAAGGATCGACCATCTATTAGATGTGGTCGTACATCCGGAATTTCAGCAGGTAGATGAAAGCCAACCCCCGGGTTGGCTTTCTCCTTCAGCCACCTGGTGATCCGACAAGCTACCGTAGATGAATAAACCAAAAAACCTGTTTCTGGTCGGCCCAATGGGTGCCGGCAAGTCTGCGGTAGGCCGTCACCTTGCGCGGCTACTGCATCTTGAATTCGTCGACAGCGACGAAGAGATAGAGACGCGGACGGGCGTCGATATTCCTTTCATATTTGAAAAGGAAGGCGAAGAGGGTTTTCGAAAGCGTGAAGTCAAGGTTATCGACGAATTGTCGCAAAGGGAAGGCGTCGTACTTGCAACTGGCGGCGGTGCAATCGCCGATCCGGAAAGCCGTAGTCGCCTGGGCGCCCGAGGGTTCGTGGTCTATCTGCATACCAGTGTCAAGCAACAGCTCGAGCGGACACAGAGAAGAAACAAACGGCCGTTGCTGGAGAATGGAGATAAGGAAAAAGTTCTGCGGGAACTGATGGAGGAGCGGGATCCCCTGTACCGTGAGATCTCGGACCTGATCATCGAGACCGATGGGCGGAGAGTACAGACGGTGGCGCGCGAAATTCACGATGCCTTGTAAGAGGACCACCCGTCAGGGCATCACCGCATAAATCACCGTTAGAAATCGCCCGTCAGGACGGGCTCCAACAGGTAACTGCCGACGCGTCGTAGGAGCCCGTCCTGACGGGCGATAACAACGGCAATAGAATCTAGGTAGAAGCCCGTCCTGACGGGCGATATTCGCCAATCTGTGTAAATCAGGTAATCTTGACGGTTCCGTAATGCCTTGGAACGGCTCTTGACAGAACCGCGCACATTGCAAGTAGACCTCGGCGCTCGCAGCTACCCTATTATCATTGGTGGTGGCCTGCTCGGCGGCGCCTTCGACCTGTCTTCCCACCTGGTCGGTTCAGACTGTCTCGTCGTCAGTAACGAGACGGTCGCGCCGCTTTATCTGAAGAGTCTCAAAAAGAATCTGCCGGATCGTGTGGTCCACTCGATCAACCTGAAAGATGGTGAATCCTTCAAGACGATGACGAGCGTCGAATCCATCATCGACTGTCTGGCCAGCGCGCGCACAAACCGCGACACGACCGTTATAGCGCTGGGTGGCGGAGTCGTTGGCGATATTGCCGGATTTGCAGCTGCCTGCTACATGAGGGGTGTTGCATTGATACAGGTACCGACCACGTTGCTTGCACAGGTCGACTCGTCAGTCGGCGGCAAGACCGGCGTCAATCACCCGGACGGGAAAAACCTGATCGGTGCGTTTCATCAACCTCGCCTGGTGCTTATTGATACAGACACGCTGAAAACTCTGCCAGACCGAGAGCTGCGGGCAGGGCTCGCCGAAGTGATCAAGCACGGTGTGATCAGCGATGCGGAATTTTTCGAATGGTTGGAAGTTAATATCGATGCACTGCTTGCAAGAGACGCCGATGCACTGGCTCATGCGATACACCGGTCATGCCAAATCAAGGCCGCAGTCGTCTCTGAAGACGAAAAAGAAAAAGGCAATAGGGCATTACTGAATTTCGGTCATACGTTCGCACATGCGATAGAGAACTGTCTGGGCTACGGCGAATGGCTGCACGGTGAGGCGGTTGCAGCGGGCATGGTGATGGCGACCGAATTAAGTGATATTGAGCGGTCAGCAGGGGAGCGCATACGAGACTTGATTGCGGCGGCAGGTCTGCCCGTTGCGCCTCCCGCAATAGACGCCAAAAAAATGCGAGCAGCCATGGAAAGGGACAAGAAAGTACAGGCGAAGCAGCTCAGATTCGTACTCCTTAAATCAATTGGCGAGGCCTGCATCAGCACAGACTATTCAGAGTCGTTGCTGAACGAGGTCCTCCACAAAGCCGGCTTATAGCCAGGCGATGGACACACTGAAACCTTACGCGGCGCACGAGGAACAGAGCCTCGGGCGCCGATATGATGAACCGAAAGCCCCGTATCGCGGGGAGTTTCAGAGAGACCGGGACAGGATTATTCATTCGACGGCGTTCCGCCGGCTCGTGTACAAGACACAGGTATTCGTGAATCACGAGGGTGACCTGTATCGCACGCGGTTGACGCACTCCCTGGAAGTTGCGCAGATCGGCCGGACGGTCGCACGTACACTCGGTCTCAACGAGATGCTGACGGAAGCGATATGCCTTGCTCACGATCTGGGCCACACGCCTTTCGGCCACGCCGGACAGGATGCGCTCAATGCCCGCATGAAGGATTTTGGCGGCTTCGAGCATAATCTTCAGTCGCTGCGCGTCGTCGACGAACTCGAAGCGAAGTACGCGAGTTTTCAAGGGCTAAATCTGACTTATGAAACTCGCGAGGGAATATTGAAGCACTGCTCGAAAAAGAACGCCCGCGAGCTCGGTGAAATCGGTAAGCGCTTTCTCGAGAGAAAACAGCCAGGACTCGAGGCGCAGCTCGCGAACATTGCCGATGCAATTGCATACAACAACCATGATGTCGATGACGGTTTTCGCGCGGGCCTTCTAAGTCTCGAGCAACTGTGCGGGGAACGACTGTTCGACGATCAGTACCAGGCCGTTCAGGCAGAATACCCGGGTCTCGAAGATCGCCGTCTGATCTACGAGATCATCCGTCGCATGATCAACACTGTGGTAACCGACCTGATTGATCAGACAGCATCACGTCTCAACGAACTCAAGCCATCATCGATAGACGATATCAGATCCGAGAGCGCGCCGATCGTCGGTTTTAGTGATGAGGTCTTCGAGAAACACACCAACCTGAAGAGCTTTCTGAACACGAACCTTTACCGTCACGAGAAAGTGTTAGGCATGGTCGGTGAGGCGAAAGGCATGATCGAGATGCTTTTCGATCGTTACATGACTGACCCTGAAGAGATGCCTGCCGAGTTCGCGGGCCGCGCTTCCACCGACGATAAAGATCAGACAGGCAAGGCGCGCGTCGTAGCCGACTACGTTGCCGGCATGACGGATCGCTTCGCAATCGCCGAATACGAGCGCCTCTCCTGATTCGCCCGTCAGGACGGGCTCCAACAGGCGCTGCTTGCCGTGTCGTAGGAGCCCGTCCTGCCGGGCGATAACAACGGCAATAGAATCCAGGGAGGAGCCCGTCCTGACGGGCGATATTCCAAAGGTCGATAAGGGCTACCAATGATAGAATGCGCCGCGGCCCGTCTGGAGAGCGAATCCGAATATTGGGCGAGACCGCCCGGGATTGTTAACATTTTATGACTTTGATACCCGCCAACGAGCGACTGATCTTCGCCATGGACGTGCCGGACTGCGACCAGGCTAAAGCACTCGCAGAAGATCTGGGCGAGTCAGTCACTTTTTACAAGCTTGGCCTGGAACTTATGATGAGCGGCGGCTATTTCGAGTTGATGGAGTGGCTGCTCGAGCGGAACAAGAAAGTATTCACGGACCTGAAGTTCTTCGATATTCCAGCGACAGTCGGTTCCGCAGTGCGGCAGCTAAAGGATCGTGGCGTAAGTTTTCTTACTGTGCACGGTAACCAGTCCATCATGGAAGCTGCGGCCGAAAACAAAGGCAATGATCTGAAGGTGCTCGCGGTGACGGTCTTGACGAGCCTGGACAGGGGCGATCTCGATGACCTTGGTTTCGACTGTGACGTCGAGGCGCTGGTCGTATCCAGAGCACGCCGCGCATTCGAGGCAGGATGCGACGGCGTCATCTCATCCGGACTCGAGGTCCCGATGTTGCGCGAACATGTCGATAACAAGCTGCTGGTTGTTACACCGGGTATCCGGCCGGTCGATAATCGTCCGGTCGGCGATCAGAAGCGCGTCGTTACCGTGGAACAGGCATTTTCCAGCGGGGCGGACTACATCGTTGTCGGCCGGCCGATTCGCGACGCCGAAAGCCCTCGGGCCGCGGCCGAGTCCATTCAGCAGACGATCGCGGCCCGGTGCTGACGTGACGCCGCTAAAAAATGACTTATTGATTCGGGCACTCTTGCGTCAGCCGGTGCCGCGTACACCGGTTTGGATAATGCGTCAGGCGGGCCGCTATTTGCCGGAGTATCGGGAGATCAGGGCAAAGGCAGGCGACTTCATGAGCCTTTGCACTAACCCCGAGCTCGCCTGCGAAATTTCGCTGCAACCGTTGAGGCGCTTCGATCTGGATGCTGCAATCGTGTTCTCCGACATTCTGACGATTCCGGACGCGATGGGCCTGGGACTATATTTCGAAACGGGCGAAGGGCCACGATTCGAAAGACCGGTGAACACTATTGCGGACATAAAGAAGCTCGCGGTGCCGGATGTTGGCGAGAAGCTTGGCTACGTACTCGATACCGTCGCGCTCATCCACCGTGAGCTCGATGACGAGGTGCCGCTGATCGGGTTTGCAGGAAGCCCCTGGACGGTTGCTACCTACATGGTGGAAGGCAGATCGAGCAGAGAGTTCGAGAAGATCAAAGCCCTGGTGACGGACGAACCGGCAATGTTGGAGACACTATTAAACGTTGTTGCCGAAACAACCATCGAGTATCTCAACGCCCAGATAGAGTCTGGTGCGCAAGCCGTTATGATCTTCGATACCTGGGGTGCGACGCTCGAGGCGGATGATTACCGACGGTTTTCGCTGTCCGCCATGCAGAGGATACTGGACGGGCTAAACCGTCAGAAGTACGGCCACACCATTCCGATCATCCTGTTCACGAAAGGTGCCGGATCGCTGCTCGCCGATTTGGCCGATACTGATTGTGATGCGCTGGGAGTCGACTGGACCACAGATCTTGAAACGGCCCGCGAGCTGACCGGCGATAAGGTCGCATTACAAGGGAACCTGAATCCGGCCGTGCTACGGGAGTCGCCGGAGGTCATTGAAGCGCGAGTAGCAGAAGTGCTGCGAAGCTACGGCCAGGGTCCGGGGCACGTATTCAACCTGGGGCACGGAATAACGCCGGACATAGACCCCGACCACCTGGGTGTCGTAATCGATGCCGTGAGAAAACTAAGCCCGCAATACCATTAATAACAAATGGGTCGACCTCAGTTTTCGTCACTTCAGTTCAATTTCCAGCAGGCTGCACTGTTCGATGACGCTGGCAGTAACGCCGCCATGGGTGTCGGCAGGCGCCCAAACCGGTTCACCGAATTTGTATGATCGCATTCGGGTGCCGCCCTTGCCGTCATTCTCGAGCCAGGCGCAGGGATTGAGGTAAACGATGACGCGATCCGGATGAGCATGCA
>JAPUKV010000164.1 GCA_027295475.1 Pseudomonadota bacterium | reverse complement strand
GCCGCCACCTTCCACCATCATTTCAGTTCTGGTGGAGGGGGTAGGATTCGAACCTACGTAGGCTTAGCCAGCAGATTTACAGTCTGCCCTCGTTGACCGCTTGAGTACCCCTCCGCGGACACAAGCCGGCTATTGTCTAATCCTCCCACCAAGCTGTCAACACATAACTTACTGTTTTTTCGCTGCCCGGAATTCGCCTGACTGCCTCGCTAAGCCTTGGCGGCGGCCGGTTTCAGCCTGATTCGATCGTGTCCACTGCCCAGTGCCACGGCTCGTAGATAAATCCGTACGGATTGTCCCTCGGATAGGTCAACGAGAAGCCCGATTCAGCGGCATTTTCTCCCAACCAGGCAAACGCGTCGGATGCTTCGAATTCCCCGGTCAACGGCCGGCTCCCGGGGCTCGCAACATCGACGGCGGTGCCGGTGTGATGCTGACTGAATCCGGGCGCGGCGTTGACCTCGAGTATTTCCGCGATGCTTTGTCCCGCCTCGAGCTTGTTGCGGATTAGCTGAGCCTGGTATTCGAAACTCCGGAACCCCGATACGATCAGGAGACGTATGCCGTCGTCACTCGCCGCCTCGACCAATTGCTGCCAGCGTGCCGCGGTATCCGGCGTCAGTCTCTGCATACGCCCGACCAGGTTCGGCCCCACATCGACCAGGCCCGTCGCCTCGGGGTAATGCGGCAGGCACCGATCCTGGCCGTAGTCCGCGGGAATACCCAGTTCCTGGTGCACCTTCTGGTGTATTTCGCTCAACAATTCTGTGCTACCTCTGACCTGACAGTTCGAAAAGCTGCCGGGATTGTCCCACAACGCCCGGCCCGAGCAAACGTATCCGGCGCCGTAAATTTCCGATTACAATGCCCGACCCGCAACTAAACGGGCGCAGGGATGTCACGAGACAGAATATTTGCAGAAGTCAGTGCAGAGGCCGGATCATTCGAGTTCAACGATGACGTCGCCGACGTCTTTCCCGACATGCTGCGCCGTTCGATCCCTGGCTACGCGGCAACCATCCAGGCGATAGGTGCGCTGGCGTCCCGTTACGTGCAGCCCGGCACGAGATGTTACGACCTCGGATGTTCACTCGGCGCCGCCACGCTCGCAATTCGACAGAATATCGCGGTACCGGGATGTCAAATCGTCGGCGTCGATCTGGCGCCGGCAATGATCACGCGATGTCGCGAGATAATCGCTGCCGATGACAGCGACGTCGATGTGTCGATAGTTGAAGACGATGTGCGACGGATCGCCATCGAGCAAGCCTCGATGGTCGTCATGAATTACACACTCCAGTTCCTGTCGCCTGAAGAACGCGACGCGATGATTGGCAACATATTCGATGGCCTGATCGATGGCGGCATCTTCGTGTTGTCGGAGAAAGTGGTGGATGAGGACCAGGAAGTGGAGGCGCTGCTGGTGCAAATGCATCATGATTTCAAACGGCAGAACGCATACAGCGCGCTCGAGATCAGCCGCAAACGCACTGCACTCGAGGACGTCTTGATACCGGAGAGCATTGCCGCGCACCGTGCACGATTGGAGAGCGCTGGATTCCGTCATATCGGAGTCTGGCTCAGGCAGTTTAATTTCGTATCGATCATTGCGACCAAATAGCGGTGTTTGACGTCGACACGTTTTTTGACAGCCTTGAGCAGGCTGGACTGGATTCGTGGCGAGCGCCGCTCGCACCCTTACTGCGGGACCGTTTCGCCGACAGCGCGCATGGAGACATCAGCAAATGGCGAGCGATCATCGATAAGCTGCCTGACATCGCTGACCCAACGGCCATCCTCAATTCTTCAGCCGTGACTGCGGCGGGTCCGTCAGTGGATCCGGCACTGAGAAACGAGGCCAAGGAACTGCTGTTGCAACTCAATCCCTGGCGCAAGGGGCCGTTTTGTATTCACGGCATCAATATCGATGCCGAGTGGCGGTCTGATCTCAAGTGGGACCGTCTCAAGAATGAGATCACCCCGCTTATCGATCGGCGCGTTCTCGACGTTGGTTGTGGCAACGGCTACTACGCTTTGCGCATGACAGGCGCGGGCGCCCGGTTGGTCGTTGGCATCGATCCGACGCTGTTGTTTGTATTTCAGTTCCTGGCGGTAAACCATTTCCTGGCGGTGCCGTCTGTCAATGTCCTGCCGTTGCGACTACACGAATTACCCGACGCGCAGAAATTCTTTGACACCACGTTTTCGATGGGTGTGCTTTACCACCAGCGCGAGCCGCTCGAACACCTTGCCGGGCTCCGCGCAACATTGCGCCCGGCGGGCGAGCTGGTTCTGGAGACGCTGATACTTCCTGGAGCCGAATCGTTCGTACGCGAACCTGTTGGCCGTTATGCGCGCATGCGTAATGTCTGGCATTTGCCAACTGCGACTGCGCTCGAAGACTGGCTGCAACAAGCTGGTTTCGTTGACATCAGGCTGGTTGCAGTCACTGACACCACGGTCCATGAACAGCGCAGCACCGAATGGATGCCATTCGAATCCCTTGCGGAGGCGCTGGATCCGGACGATCCGAGTCGCACGATCGAAGGCCTGCCTGCCCCGACGCGGGCAATCGTCATCTGCAAGTCGCCTTGATCCGGATAGTTCGCGGTGGCCGGAAACGTCAGTACTTGACTATCGGTTAGTTGTTTTATAAATTTCTGACTAAACAGAAATAAGAGAACTCCGATGAACCTGTCACCTGCTGTCGAGAAGTATGTCCTCCATTGGGGCGAGATGGGCACCCGCTGGGGCACCAACCGAACCGTTGCGCAGATACAGGCCCTCCTCTATTTGTCTCCCCGACCGCTTCGCGCTGATGAAATCGTCGACTGCCTCTCGGTCGCCAGGTCCAATGTCAGCACCAGCGTCCGGGAACTGCAAAGCTACGGTCTCGTCAAGATGACGCACATGCTCGGCGACCGCCGCGATTATTTCGAATCGCCAAGTGATGTCTGG
>JAPUKV010000163.1 GCA_027295475.1 Pseudomonadota bacterium | reverse complement strand
CCTGCCCGGCGTCAGGGCAAAGCAGTTCGCGGGCGACCGTGAGACCAGGCGCTCGAGTATTCGTCTTCTGTTGCCGGCCGACTGGCAAGGCACCACCGGCGCATCTCCCGGCAAGTCAGTCGAAATGTTTGTGATCGCCGGCGAAATCACGCTCGGTAGCATGGCCCTGAAACGGGGCAGTTATGCCTATATTCCGCCTGGATTTACGGGATCGAACTTCCGTACGAAGGCTGGTGCGATCGTGCTTTATTTTCTCGATGACGCGAATCCCGCAGCAGTCATTCAAACGCCGCTTATTCTGGACAGTGTTCTCGTCGACTGGCAGCCCGTGTCCGAGGACCCGGAGGACTTTGGTCTCTCGGTGAAGGAGTTACGTCTGGATCCCGGGAGCGGTGCACAGACCTTGCTGCTTCGAATCGATCCCGGTGCGACGCAAGGATGGCGTAAATCATCGACGGTTGAGGAAGGTTACCTGTTGTCCGGCGATTACCGGCATAGCGAATGCATCAACGGGGAAGTTGCGACGGGCGACTATGCGCCGGGCGGATATTTTCAGCGGCCGTCCGGTGCGGTGAACGGAGGGCCGGAAGCAGCGGCCACGTCGTCTGCAATTTGGTTCTTGCGCCGAATGGGGAAAGGTACGGTCGAATCCCTGCCAGCTTGCGTTGCGGAAGTGCCAGATACTGAGTGAGTTGCCAGCGTTACGGGCGATGCCTTATTTATTGATTACTTTGGTAATCTTTTGCCCGAGCTTCATTATTTTCTGCAAAGTGGGAGTCGGTATCTCCTGAATCTGTTCATACCAGTCGCTTATCGTCTCGAAGAAGTTCAACATGTTCGTGATACGTTCTTTGGTCACTTTGTCTGTTTGTTTCTCCTTTTCGACCTCCATCGCGCATTTTTGCAGCATCGACAAGGTTGGATTGAGTTCCCGTTGCTTGCGCTGGGCGATAATGACGCGAAATAACTCCCAGACGTCGTCACCCAGCGACTCGAAATAATCGCGCCGGTCTCCCAGAATGTGGGTCATCTTGACGAGCCCGTAGCTTTGTAATTCGCGAATACTGGTGCTGACATTGGATCGTGCGACGGACAGGAGATCGACGATTTCATCCGCATGGAGCGGTTTCGGTGACAGGTAAAGCAATGCCTGTATCTGTGCGACGGTACGATTGGTGCCCCACCGTGTGCCCATCTCGCCCCAATGCAAAACATACTTCTGAACGGCCGGTGACAGATTCATTGTCTTCACTCATTTCTGTTGAAACTGAAATTTAGAAACTTGATGACCCCAGGTCAAGGAAATACAGGCCAATTGGTGAGCGGTGCGGGCTTCAGGGCTTATTGCATATCAATGCGGCGCGACGGGGTGCAGGCCAGCCCTCGATGGTCCGGGTCGGATCTGCGGGATCTAATGCTTCCGCCAGCGATTCAAACGGCATCCACTCCGTGGCTCTTTGCTCTTCGGTCGTTGTTCGAGAGATATCGATGAGCCGGATGTTGTCGAAGCCCGCAGCTTTCAGCCAGGACTCGAGTTGCGGCAAAGTGGGTAGAAGCCAGATATTGCGCATCCGCGCGTATCGGTTTTCCGGCTTTCGGGTGGTTGCTTCGGTCCCGGGAAGAATCAGCGTCTCGAGAACCAGTTCGCCGCCAGTTCTTAGTGATGACTTGAGCTCCGTGAGATGCTCTTCGGGGCATCTCTGGTGATAGAGCACGCCCATCGAAAATGCGGTGTCGAATGCGTTCGAGCCGCCTGGCAGCTCGTGCAGCCGGACTGGCAGTACATAGACTGGCTCGGCCCGCATAAAGTGGCAAATGGCCAGAAACTGTATGACATAGAGCAAAGTCGGATCGATGCCTATGACAAGCTTCGCGCCCATGCCGCGCATTCGCAAAGCGTAGTAACCGTTGCCACAACCGACGTCGAGTACAGAGCGGCCGTCGAGTGGGGCAATCGAACCCTTTATGCGATCCCATTTCAGATCGGAACGCCATTCTGCATCGATGTACACGCCGCACAGGCTAAACGGACCCTTGCGCCATGGCTTTAGACGCAGCAGAGAATCCCTTATCCGGCTTGCGGATGTGCCGCCAACTCGGGGGACCGTGACCGCTCGCTCACTCAGATCGGCCGGCAGTTTCTCGATCACAGGTAAATCAGATATGACGGCCTGCCACTCCCCGAGCTTGCCGTGCGCCGAATCGGAGAACTTCTCTGTGAGTATTCCCATTAGCTCATCGCGCCAGGATGGCAGGCCGATGCCTGCCAGGTCAGCGAACAGCGACTCGTAGTTCAGCATCGCTTACTTGATGGCTACCACGGAAATGAAATTGAAATAGCGCAGCCAAACACCGATATGGCTGAAGCCCGCATTTTTCAATCGTGCCTCATGCGCGGCCAGACTCTCGGGCATCAGGACATTCTCGATCGCTTCTCTCTTGCGGCTGATCTCCGAATCACTGTATGCGTTTCGCTTTTTTTGTTCGCGGTGCAGATCCACGAGTAATTCTTCCATTTCCCTGTTGTCGTCCACGACCTTCTCGGACAGCACAAAAATGCCGCCTGCGTTTATGCCCGCACAAACTCTCGTGATCATGTCTTCTCGATCGGCGATCGGCAGAAACTGCAATGTGTAATTCATCACAACCATGGAGGCATTCTCAATGTCGGCTTCGCGCACGTCACCCACAATTACGTCGACCGGAACCAAAGCGTCATCCGCGGCGATTATCTTCCGACACCTGCGAATCATCGCGGGCGAGCTGTCGATCGCCTGAATACGGCACCCGGGCCCGGGGATGTTGTGTCTCATCGCGATGGTGGCGGCACCCAATGAGCAGCCGAGGTCAAAGCATTGCGTTTCCGGCCGGACATATCGTCGGGCGAGCGCAGCGATGGTGAGGATCGATGTCGCGTAACCCGGAATCGAGCGCTGCAGCATATCGGGAAAAACCTCGGCGACGGCCTCGTTGAACTCAAAAGGCCCTGAAGCGGCGTCCTCAGAAGCGAAAATCCTGTCTTCGGCCATACCCGTGTCTCTCACAAAAGGGCTGGCATTGTAGTCGTGCCGGCCCCGCAGCGCACCGGGAGCGCAGCACGACACCGCGGTATGTTAAGAGCTCGGCGTGCGTATCCCGATCAAATAACCGAAATTAGCAACAATAGTCAGTAGATCGCTGCAAATTCGGACATATCGCACAATCCAGAGAAACCCGATCCCCTCCCTTGCTGTCGTCGGTCGTTGTGGGACAATCGCGGCAGTTTTCAGGGATACGGTCACAACACGGCATGCTCATTGAAAGCCACAGGAAGCTCCACCAGGAACTCGGCATTCCGGCCAACTATGGCGGCGAGCGCAAGCTGCCGTACTATGAGGAAGCAACCGACCTCATCGACGTCGGCCCGAACCTCGTTGGCCGGATACAGCGGCTGGTGCCGGCAGCGGCCGCAAAATGGCAGCAGATGGTGGAAACAGCGGCCGGCAGCGGAGTCCGCTTGCTGATCGTGTCGGGTTTTCGCAGCTACGAGCATCAGGCAGAGCTGATCCGCAAGAAGATTGCAGCAGGCCGGGCGATTGACGACATCCTCAAAGTGAATGCGGCGCCTT
>JAPUKV010000162.1 GCA_027295475.1 Pseudomonadota bacterium | reverse complement strand
AACGTACCCAGGTTATCGCCTGATTGGTCATATCGGTGGTGAAATGGTAATCGGGATCGTCGGGCAGATGGACGGGTGCCGTGCCGTCGTGCAGGACCGGCGAAAACTGATTAGTCTCGCCTCCGATGAAGCCGTAGAATTTTTCAAAGCCCGAACCCGTCGGCCAGCGGTCGAACGGACCGGATACGCTCACTTCCCACGGCGCCGTCTCGTGATACTTGCCGAAGGCGGCCGTGTTGTAGCCGTTCAAGCGCAGCATCTCGGTGACCGTCGCAACGCTCTGCGGACGCTGCCCCCTGTTACCTTGAAAAGCGGTTGCTACTTCCATGACCGAGCCTGCGTTGGCAGAGTGATGATTGCGGCCGGTCAGAATTGCCATGCGAGTGGGCGAGCACAGCGCAGTGGTATGAAACTGGTTATATCGTACCCCGTCATTCGCGAGACGATCCAGTGTCGGCGTCCGGATGGCACCACCGAAAGACGCCGCCGCCCCGAAACCGATGTCGTCGATGAGCACGATGACGATATTGGGCGCACCTTCAGGCGCTTTTACCGAGAATGGCGGCGGTGCTGTCGCTTTGCGCGCATCCAGTTCGGTAATCTTTGGAAACACCGGGTCAGGAATTGGCAAGATGCTGCGGTCCAGCGTGCCCGGGGCGCTTGTGATATTCCGTTCGGTTGCCTGTGGTCGCTCCGAGCCGTCCGAGCAACCGATCAGTATCAGTATCAGACTCAAATAGACAGATACGAGACAGTTTTTATTGATCATTGTTGGCCTCCTGAGCGGCAAACGATTATTTGTTTTTATTTTCGGCAGCGATCGAATCGCCAAGATTACACGAACGCGCAAAGTCCGCAAGAGAGTAGCCGGGCTATCAGTGTCCGCTTCGTATATGGACTCCTCCGGTTGAGCAAGCAGCTCCGAGGCTTCAGAGTTTAAGGCGCGGACGTATAATCGGCTGAGCTACGGGTACATTGTTTGTGTTCGGGCGGCTAGACCTGCCGGCCCGATCTGAATGCATTGCTAGTCGAATTCAATCCAGGTGGTCTTCAATTCAGTGTAATCATCAAATGCGTGAATCGACTTGTCTCGTCCATTGCCGCTTTGCTTGAACCCCCCGAACGGTACTGTGATGTCACCACCGAAATAGTTGTTGATACCCATCGTTCCAACCCGCACCGCGGCGGCAACCCGATGCGCGGTATTGATATTATTGCTCCACACGGCTCCAGCGAGCCCATAGATTGAATCATTCGCGATCGCCACTGCCTCCTCGACATCCTTAAAACCGATGACCGACATCACGGGCCCGAAAATTTCTTCCTGGGCGATGCGCATGCTGTTTTTAACGCCATCGAAAATAGTCGGTTCGTGATAGCTACCACCTGAGTCCAACATGGTCTGACTGCCGCCGGCCACCAGGGAGGCGCCTTCTGTCTGGCCGATATCAACGTATTCCGCAACCGTCTGCAGCTGCGTCGCATCGATCATCGGGCCCATCGTCGTCGCCGGATCCAACGGATCACCGGGCATCCATTTTTTGCTTTGTTCAACCACCATTTCGACGAACCGCTCCCGGATACTTTCTTCGACGATCAATCGCGTACCCGCTGTACAGGTCTGGCCACCGTTATAGAACACTGCGATGGCGGCAAAAATGGCCGCCTTTTCCAGATTTGAATCGGCGAACACAATATTCGGGCTCTTGCCACCGAGTTCCAGGAAGGTGCGTTTCAGGTTGGACTCGCCTGAATACCGCATGAGTTGCTTGCCGACCTCTGTAGAGCCGGTAAACGTCAGCCCATCTATATTGTGGTGTAAAGCGAGGTGCCGGCCAAGGCTTCCTCCCGGTCCCGGCAACACTTGCAGCACACCATCTGGTAAGCCCGCTTCGCTGGCCAGACCTGCGATGCGTAACGCCGATAGTGGCGTGTTAGAGGCCGGCTTGAGAATGACGGAATTTCCCGTCGCCAATGACGGCGCGAGCTTCCAGGCAGTGGTGGAGAGCGGAAAATTCCACGGCACGATCGCCGCAACGACACCCAGGGGCAAACGCTGCACAAGCGCCAGACAGTTGGCCGGGGCCGGCGAAATCTGATCATACACCTTGTCGATCGCCTCGCCGCTCCAACGAATGGTGCGCGCGGCAGCGGGCACATCGACACCCGTCGTGTCGGCGATTGGCTTGCCGACATCAAGGCACTCGAGCAGCGCGATTTCATCGGCATGGTCCTCAATCAATTCTGCCCAGCGCACCAGCACCATTTTTCGATCGGCAGGCGCCATTGAGGCCCAGACGCCACTATCAAATGCGGCCCGTGCAACGGCAACGGCGCGATCCGCATCTTCAATCCCGCAATTCGCCACGTCGGCGAGCTTCTGACCATTCGCCGGACTCACCGTCTCACGTGTCTCTCCGGCCAAGGCATCCTGGTATCGGCCATTGATGAAGGCGCGGCCCTCGATCGCGAGGCCTGCCGCATCGGAATTCCAGTCTTGAATGGTTTTATCCAACATGAACTGCCTACCTCCAATTGCCTGTTGCATCAGCCTGAATCAGTGACCGCGGCGTAGCCTCTTCGACCGCTGATTAGAGCATCGCATCCAGGGAAACGCTTAGTTTACGACTTCCCATGATTTTTGCGCCACAGGCAACAATGACAATCCGGGCTTCTACATAGCGCAGTCGTCAAATCTTGCAAATGTCCGCGTCGTGTCGATTGTTGCCTGTTGGAATTCTATCAGCTCACTGTCCGATCACGGGCCGTCACCCGCCAGTCAGAGCAGATGAAATCTGCGGCTGTCTGTATGGTCAAGCCTGAGTTATCGAAATTTGGTCAGTTCCGGGTATGACGAAACCAGACGGACGATGACGTACTAATCGACACACTTCATGCTAATGCCTGCTTCAGATCCGCGATCAAGTCCTCTACCGATTCAATGCCGATCGACAACCGCAACAAGTCCTTCGGGATTGGGCTGGTCGCGCCCTCAATCGAGTAACGATGCTCGATCAGGCTCTCGACCCCACCCAGTGACGTCGCCCGCGTAAACACCTGACACTTCTTGATGACAGCCAACGCTCCCTCTGCGCCACCCTTGACCCGGACCGACAGCATGCCGCCGAAGCCGTTCTGCATTTGCCGTCTGGCGATCGCATGGCCCGGATGGCTTGGCAGACCTGGATATATGACGGCCTCGAGCTTTGCGTGTCCTTCGAAATGCTTCGCAATCGTCAAAGCGGACTCACTCGCCTTCCTGACACGCAGGAAAAGTGTGCGCATGCCACGCTGTAGCAGCCACGCCTCGAAGGAACCGAGAATCGCGCCCGCTTCTGCGCGAACTTTACAAACGCGTTTCCAGAATTCGTCTTCTTTGGCAGTCGCCAACGCACCGGCCACAACATCGCCGTGACCGTTCAGGTACTTCGTTGCCGAATGCATCACTATATCTGCGCCGTGCTTAATCGGCTGTGTCAGGACCGGTGTTGGTACCGTGGAATCCACGGCAAGCCTCGCACCCGATTCGTGAGCGACCTCGGCAGCAGCAGCAATGTCAATCACATCCCAGGTCGGGTTACATGGCGTCTCGATCCAGACCAGTTTCGTTGCGCCTTTCTTTACGGTCTTCGCCAGGGCGTCAGGATCAGTGGCAGCAAACAGATCCAGCCCCAGGCCCCAGTTGTCACAGAATGTGATGAGCCAGTTGCGTAAACCCCAGTACATCACTTTGGGCGCAACAATATGATCGCCCGGCTTCAGGGATTGCACCACCGCCATCGCCGCGGCCATGCCCGAGCTAAACAGCAGGGCCGCTGGCGCTCCCTCGAGTTCCGCCAGCAGTCTTTCGACAACCAGGTAGCCGGGGTTCTCATCGCGACCGTAACTGTGCGCCGGCGCAAGCAGCTCATAGTTTTCATCGCGAACGAAGGTCGTCGACGGCTGGATTGGTGGGATAATAGCGCCTGTCTGCAGATCAACGTAATGAAGGGCCTGGGCTGCCAGCGTTTCCGGCGCCAGGCTAGTCGTCTTACTCATGGTGATTCCGTTGCGTCTTGTGAACGACAGAGATTATGTGCGAGATTGCTGTTGGCGACAATCATCAGACCAGGTGGTGCCCGGGGAGAAATTGTTTTGACACGATCCGCTTTTCAGGACTACACCAGCAAACTGTACAAAGTCATTTCAGCACCCGGTTCAAATAAAGACTGGGAATCAATACGCGCTCTATATCACACGAACGCGCGCCTTGTTCGCACAGGCATGAACGAAGACGGTTCGTCGTTCGCAACGGTCATGTCTTTCGACGAGTACATCGACAGCACTGAGACAATCCTCGCCGATGTTGAGTTCTCAGAAATTGAGATCAAACATGAAGCCAGGATATTCGGTAACGTTGCCCAGGTAGCAAGTGTTTACGAGTCAACATTCAAGACCGGGACAGAAGAAATTCACGGTCGTGGTGTGAACTTCTTCAATCTGATCTATGACGGGTCTACCTGGCTCATCATGAGCATCGTCTGGGATAACGAACGCGAAGGACTATCTTTGACTGATAGCGGCTTTGAAATCTGAAATGCGTTAACAGTAATAAAGGTACACAAGCAATGGTCAAAGTTCTCGTTACCGGCTGCAATCGCGGTTTAGGCTTGCAGCTATGTACTCAATTGAAAAATCGCGGTGATGAGGTGATTGGTGTCTGCCGCTCCGCGAGCCCCGAGATATCCGCGTTTGGCATTCGAGTAATTGAAGGCGTTGATGTTGCGGATGCAGACAATGTCGCTGCAATGGCTCAGGCGCTCGAAGGCGAGCCCATCGATATCCTGATCAACAACGCGGGGATCCTGCGGTCGGACAGGCTCGGCAACATCGATTACGACGTAATGCTCGAACAGTATCGCGTCAACACTCTGGGTCCATTGCGCGTCACCGAAGCCTTACTGCCCAACCTGCATGACGGCTCCAAGGTTGCCATCGTCTCGAGCCGTGTTGGGTCGATCGAAGACAATAGTTCAGGCAATAACTATGGCTATCGTGCCTCGAAAGTCGCGGTGAATATGGTGGGCACGAATCTTCGGCATGATCTTGCGCCCAAGGGCATTGCAATTGCGCTATTGCACCCGGGCCTGGTGGCGACCGGGATGACGGGTGGCAGAGGTATTCCGCCTGCTGAGGCTGCCAGGGGACTCATTCAGCGAATTGACGATCTTGGTATGGAGAATACCGGCGGCTTCTGGCACGCGGAGGGCTATCGCCTGCCGTGGTAGGCAAGAACTGCTGCTGTGGCAGCACAATCCGCACTTTTTGACCTCGGGGAATTGAGGAGTATGATCAGGCGAACACGGGAAAATCCGTTACGGGCGATGATCGCCGTGATGCATCGCCATTCAGAAGGGGACGCTCCGACGCGAAGATGTTCATTTCTCCGAATCGAAACGGCCTGCACAAGATCGTCATTCTGAACCCCAAGGGGGGTTGCGGTAAGACCACATTGGCAACCAACCTCGCGAGCTACTTTGCGCTTCGAGGACCCGCACCTCTGCTTATCGATAACGACCCCAATGGCTACACGATGCGCTGGCTGGAAAGGCGTTCGCGAAATCGCTGCGAAATCCATGGCATGGCCACGTACAGGTCATCGATGCGATCTACTCGCAGCTGGCAGTTACGCGTTCCGGACGACACCAGCACGGTCATCATCGATACACCCGCCGCGATCGGTCAGCCAGAAATGCACGAGCTGACTTATGATGCGAACAGTATCCTTATTCCCGTAATGCCTTCGGCGATCGATATTCGGTATGCAACCAGATTCATTGCCGAGCTCTTGCTCATCACGCAAATTGACCGGCGTGACCGGCAACTTGCCGTTGTCGCAAACCGCACGCGGCACAACACCAACAGCCTCACCAAGCTCATGCGTTTCCTGACGAGCCTGGAGATTCCAATCATCGCGGTACTACGCGACAGTCAGAATTACGTACACGCAGCAGATCTCGGCATGGGCATCTATGAAATGCCACGCCACAGAGTGAAAACAGACGTTGAACAGATGAACCTGATTATCAACTGGCTCGATCAACTGCCGATGAGAAAGCGGGAAGCCGAGTCAATATCACCGTTCGAATCCCGGCCGGAGCCAACGATCAAACCGTTGCATTAACGACGCGCCGCAACCCTGCACGCTTGAGGCTATTTCACGCCTGCACTCAGGTCTGGATGCCATCGACGCTGAACTCGCCTGGCATCGTCGAGCTGACGTCCTCCTGTTCATCAATCACACCCACTGGTATTACAACGACGATTGTCATCGTGTTGACATAATTATTGTCTCCCTATGGCGACAAATTGTGATGACGCTCACGGCAACTGTGGCTCCCAGGGTTTAAGGTGTAGGACCCTTCGATAACGACCCTAAAGGATTAGGCAAGAAAATGGCATTAGACGTCACTGTAGAAGCTCTCGAGCAACCGCTCAGCGCACAAGACATCGTTAAGTCTCTCAAGGCAAATCTGAAAGTGCCGGAGGGCTTTACCTCCGAGCACATCCATATCAGCGGTGACGGAACAGATTCTTCTGATAAACCGACCGTGGT
>JAPUKV010000161.1 GCA_027295475.1 Pseudomonadota bacterium | reverse complement strand
CGGCGAAGGGCAACTGCATCAAACCATCCGCAGCGTCGCGGGCGCCCAGTCGTTGCCCCGAACTCTGCACCGGCCGCCGCAAGGTGCTCACCGAGATCGTCAAACAACTCTGTCGGGAAGGGCCCCGCGCCAACGCGCGTCGTATAGGCTTTGACGATGCCCAGAATGTAATCGAGGTTGCGCGGACCGATGCCACTGCCCGTACTTGCGGCGGCCGCTACCGTGTTCGACGATGTGACAAATGGATAGGTGCCGTGATCGATGTCGAGAAATGTGCCCTGGGCACCCTCGAACAGTATGCTTTTGTCGGCCTTGGCGAGATCGTGAAGTATTTGGGTCACGTCTGCTGTAATTGGCGCAACAATCTCAGCCGCAGTCATGGCCGAATCCAGCGTGCGTGCAAAGTCGATCGGATCGGTGTGAAAATAATTTTGCAAGAGAAAATTATGGTAGTCGAGTACTTCGCCCAGCTTCTCTGCGAACTTCTCGCGCATAGTCAGATCTGAAACTTTCAGTGCGCGGCGCGAAACTTTGTCTTCGTATGCCGGCCCAATGCCGCGGCCCGTGGTTCCGATTGCAGCCGAACCGCGAGCTTTCTCCCTGGCAACATCCAGTGCAACGTGTGACGGCAATATGAGAGGACAGCCCGCGCTGATCTTGAGGCGCTCGAATACCGGCACGCCGCTGGCAATCAATTTGTCGGCCTCACTAATCAATGCATCCAGAGAAAGCACGACACCGTTGCCAATGAGACAAGTGACTTCCTCTCTGAGGATGCCCGACGGTATCAGGTGCAGCACGGTTTTCTCGCCGCCAATGACGAGTGTGTGGCCGGCATTGTGACCGCCTTGAAAGCGAACGACCGCTGCGGCCCTGTCCGTCAGCAAATCGACGATCTTTCCCTTGCCTTCATCGCCCCACTGCGTGCCGATTACAACGACGTTTTTACCCATGTCGCTTACCCGTCCACTCCTAACGCACAATAAATAACAACACCAGGCCCGCAATCATCACGGTCAGCCCTGTCGCACGCAGATGATTGTCGCTGAGCTTTGCGATCTGGGCCACGGCCTGGCGAAACCGGTTTGGACCGATAAACGGAATCATGCCCTCGATCACGAGATAAAGTGCAAAAGCGGTGATGGCATCCTGCCACATAAAACTTACTCACAAAACTTTAAGCCATCGTCAATACATTACGATGGCTGATGCTTTTTTCAGAATTTGTCGCCTGCAAGCTACCAGCAGCTAACGTTTACCACTCGACTGATTCAGGTAACGGAAGAACTCGTTGTTCGGATCCAGCACGAGTATATCGCCGGGCTTGCCCATTGAATTTCGATAGGCATTGATGCTGCGATAGAAAGCATAGAATTCCGGATCCTTGGTGTACGCGCTCGCATAGATCTCAGCGGCACGTGCATCGCCCGCGCCTCTGAGTATTTGCCCGTCTCTGAAGGCGTCGGCAAGGATGATCGTCCGCTCCTTGTCGGCAGTCGCTTTGCGCGTTTCGGCGACTTCACGGCCCTGCGCCCGGCGCTCTGCCGCTACCCTTTTCCGCTCCTCACGCATCTGCGCGTAAACAGAATTCCTGACCTCGTCCGGGAACTCGACCTGTTTGACGCGAATGTCAATGAGCTCGACACCGAGCCCCTGTGCGGCAGCTGATGCCATATCAAGCATGTCCTGCCTTAACTCCGCGCGTCCGATCGAGATTGCCTCCTGCACCGAGCGTTTGCCGAACTCGGTCACGATCGCGTTCCTGATAATCTCCGACAGGCGATCATTGGCAATGCGGTGTATTCCGCCTGTTGCGGTGTAGAACTGAACTGCATCGACGATCCTCCATTTAACAAAGAAGTCGACCTGCAATGCCAGTCGTTCGGCGGTGAAGATACGCTCCGGCCTGTCGCTGATCGTCAGAATGCGTTTGGGAAACCTGCGCACAGTCTGATAAATGGGGATCTTGAAGTGCAGCCCCGGGGCGTAGTCGGACTCGACCACTTCACCGACCTGCAATTTGATCGCCAGTTCGCGTTCATTGACCGTGAACGCCGACAGACCAATCGTGACCAGGACCAGACCGGTAATGACTACTGCTCCGAATCTGCTGCCATTCATTGCCGGATCCTCCTGTCGCGGGAGGTAGTTTGTTCAGAACTCGATTCCCCGAACGTTATGGCCGATTGTGCGTCAGCCGATCGACCCGCAGCAGTTTCACTCCTGGCCTTGTCTTGTGCACCAATCAGTTTGTCGATCGGCAGGTAAAGCAGATTGCCGCTGCCCTGCGAATCTATAAGCACCTTGTTGGAGTTGGCGTACACCTCTTCGATCGCCTCGATATAGAGCCGGTCCCTCGTTACGCGCGGCGCTTTTTGATATTCCACGAGCAGCGCCGTGAATCTCGCCGCATTGCCGTCGGCGTCGGCTATGACGCGATCGCGGTACGCTTCGGCATCCTGCAGGACGCGAGCAGCTCGGCCACGCGCCTTCGGAATAATGTCTTTTGCGTAGGTATCCGCTTCGAGAACGAAGCGATCGCGATCATTGCGAGCCTTTTGTGTGTCGTCGACAGCTGCCTGAACCGCCTGCGGATAGTCCAGTTTCTCCAGACTGATCGAGGTGACCGTAATTCCTACTGCGTAGCTGTCCAGGGTGGCCTGAAGAATTTCGCGGGTACTCGGCGCAATCTGGTCACGTCCCTCGGTAACCAGCTCCAGCAGGGTACTCGTTCCGATGACTTCGCGAAGAGCGCTTTCAGTAACGTCGTGGAGTGTCGATTCGGGATCGGCGACTTCAAAGCTGTACTTCACCGGATCGGAGCGCCGATACTGAACAACCATCTGAATGAACACGTATTGTTCGTCGGCCGTCAGGATCTCGGTGCGGAACGGAAAATTCTCGACAACATTCGTATTGACGATATCAACCGTTTCGATTGGAAAAGGAAAGTGCCAGTGCAGGCCCGGTAATGTCGTGACGGTATATGCACCAAATCGCTGCAGTACTCCGCGCTCCGCCTCATCGACGCGATACAGCCCCGTCAAGGCCCAGGCCACGAGCAGCAGCACGGCAAGAACGTAGCCACCGGACGATCCCGCGGACGGACCACCGCCAGGACCGAAGATGCCACTCAGGCGTTTTTGCCAATTCTGAACAATCTTGTCCAGGTCGTTCGGCGTCTCATCCTTTTTCTTCCAAGGATCCTTGCCGTTTCCAGGTTCGTTCCAGGCCATATCTTCCTACATTATCTTTGTTCGGCAACCCCGGAGGATTCCGTAGTCGCCACTTGCTCTAAAATATCAGCGGGCAGATGCTCCCGTTTCAACAACCTTGAGAATGCCCGCTCATCCAGGTTCAACTCCAGCAGCCATCCACCGTCCTCGAGAGCAGTTTCCTGCTGCACCGCGCCCAAGTCGAAAAGCACCGCACGAAGCCGGCCCTGACTGGGTTTGAGGCGGATAGTACCGCTGACCTTCTTGCGGCGCAGGCGATCTCCGATTGCTTCGAGCAACAGCGGGATTCCTTCACCGGTCATCGCAGATACCCAGACCGCCCGTCCTTCACCCCTGCGATTATTCGTCAGGCGCGGTCTGCGATGCAACTTATCGATTTTATTGTACACCCTTATCTGTGGAACCTGATCGGCATCCAACTCTTTTAGTACGGCATTGACCTGCCGGACCCGTTGCCAACGATCGCCATCACTCGCGTCGATCAGGTGCAGAATCAGATCGGCCTCCTTCGTCTCCTGAAGCGTCGAACGGAATGAGGCAATCAATTCGTGCGGCAAGTCGCGAATGAAGCCGACGGTATCAACGAGAATCGTGTGGCTATCGTTGGGCAATGCCAATTTCCTCATGGTCGGATCCAGCGTCGCGAACAACTTGTCCTCTACATAAACGCCGGCATTGGTCAGCGCATTGAACAAAGTAGACTTGCCGGCATTGGTGTAGCCGACTATTGCGACGGCCGGGATCTCTGCACGAACGCGATTCTGCCGGTTCATTGCACGGCGGCTGCCGACCTGGTCGAGACGTGCTCTTAGCTGACGGATCCGCTTGCCGATGAGGCGACGGTCGGTCTCCAGCTGAGTTTCGCCAGGCCCACGAAGGCCGATACCGCCCTTTTGCCGTTCGAGGTGGGTCCAGCCACGGACCAGCCGTGTCGACAAGTGTCTGAGTTGCGCCAGTTCGACCTGCAGTTTGCCTTCGAACGTGCGCGCGCGCTGGGCAAAAATATCGAGAATCAGGCCGCTGCGATCAACGACCCGGCAGCTCAGACTTTTTTCAAGATTGCGTTCCTGACTCGGACTCAGTGCCGCACTCAGGATAATCAACTCGGCATCGTTCTTTCTGATGCTCTCGGAGAGTTCCTCGAGTTTCCCTTTGCCGATGAAAAAGCGTGCGTCGGGTTTCTTGCGTGCACTGACAAGCTGATCAACGACGATCGCCCCAGCCGATGTCGCCAATTCAACAAACTCCTCACGTTCGGTGGTATCCGGCGCGCCGTCGGCCGCCGTATGAACCAAAATTGCACGTTCGCCGCTTCGCGGTCGCTCAAACAAATACGACCTCCGGGAGCAATACGACCTCCGGGAGCAATACGACCTCCGGGAGCAATACGACCTCCGAAAGACGCGTGTCGATTTGCTTAGTCGTCAGATTCTCCAGATTCTCCAGATTCGTCGTCCGGTAGGGGTAAACGAACATTTCGTGCCGGCACGACAGTAGAAATCGCGTGTTTATAGACCATTTGGTTAACACTATTCTTCAAAAGCACAACAAACTGATCAAATGAATCGACCTGGCCCTGGAGCTTGATTCCATTTACCAGATAGATTGAAACAGGCACCTTTTCCTTTCTTAATATATTGAGGAATGGATCCTGCAACGATTGGCCCTTAGCCATTTTGGGTCTCCTTATTCTTGTATTTGCCCATTCTTGAACACAGCATTCCGGTGGCCCCGGTTGCCCATACACCACGCTCAGCCCAACGCGGGGAAAATTCTATCATAGGCTGCTCGCAACAAGTCGAATTTCAGTTCAAATGTTCGTCAAGAAGCGACAATATGGCCTCGAAAGCCTTGTCTTCAAGCGGGTCAATTGGATTCAGTTGCTGGTCGGAGCGGAGCCACGTCAGCTGTCGCTTGGCCATTTGCCGGGTAGCTGCCAGTGCTTTGGTTGCGGCCGTTGGTAGATCGAATGCGCCATCCAGGTGAGACCAAATCTGCCTGTAACCAACGGCACGCATCGACGGGCTCTGGCCACTCAGGCCGGGCCGCTGTCGCAGCTTCTCGACTTCCTCGACGAAGCCATTTTCAAACATCCCTTGCAGTCTGGTGCCAATGCGCTCATGCAGCAGCGCGCGCGACCCGGGCACTAGAGCAATCTTCAGGAATGCGGCAGCGGACCGCCGGTTCCCGGTCTGCCAGTCGGTCATCGTTCTACCGCTGATCTCGAAAACCTCAAGCGCTCGCTGAATCCTCTGACTATCGTTCGGGTTGATCCTGGCGGCTGCGTCCGGATCAATGTCTGCAAGTTTCTTATGCAATGCGGCCCAGCCGACAGAAGCTGCATCGGCGTTCAGTTCGTCCCTCACCTGCGGGTCTGCCTCCGGCAATTCGGCAATTCCCTCGGTCAACGAATGGAAGTACATCATCGTGCCACCAACGAGTAACGGTATGCGCCCGGAGTCGCGAATCTTGCACATCTCCGCTTCGGCGTCTCGCACGAAGTCACCAGCCGAATAACTCTCCTCCGGATCGCGTATGTCGATCAGCCGGTGAGGGGCACGTTTCAGTGTCTCCGCATCGGGTTTTGCGGTGCCTATGTCCATGCCACGATAGACGAGTGCCGAGTCGACACTGATGATTTCCAGCGGAAGTTTTTCACGAAGACGGATGGCAATCTCGGTTTTTCCTGATGCGGTTGGCCCCGCCAGGCAAATCGCAGCTTGTTTCGGCATTGGAATCGCTGCCTGCTTAACGTCCGCGAAGGAAGAGCCGGTCCAGTTCAGCCATGCTGATGTTTGTCCAGGTTGGCCTGCCATGATTGCACTGATCCGCCCTGTCAGTTGTTTCCATTTCGCGAAGCAGCGCGTTCATTTCGTCGAGGGTGAGCGACCGATTGGCTCTTATCGAGTGGTGGCAGGCCATCGTTGCCAGCAGCTCGTGACACGCGTCTTCAACCTGGTTACTCCGACCCGCTCCCTGCAAATCGGACAGAACATCGCGAACCAGCCCTTCGACATCAGCCTGATTCAGGAGTGCAGGAACCTCGCGAACGACGATACTGGTTGGCCCTCCCGGAGAGACCACGAGCCCCAGTCGGCTGAACTGGTCGGCTTGTTCGTCGGCAAGCGCAGCTTCACTTTCGGAAACTGCAATCGTCACAGGCACCAATAATGGCTGACGAACGATTGCTTCGGTGTCGAATGATCTCTTCAGTTTTTCGTAGACGATTCGCTCGTGTGCTGCATGCATGTCGACGATGACAAGTCCGTCTGC
>JAPUKV010000160.1 GCA_027295475.1 Pseudomonadota bacterium | reverse complement strand
GCCCACTGATAACAGGTAACCCGAGCGCGGCAGGCTCGAGCAGATTGTGCCCACCGACGGGCACGAGACAACCGCCGACAAAAGCAACATCGCTGGCCGCATAAAACAGCGGTAACTCGCCCATGGTATCGACCAGGAATACATCAGTACTTTCATCAGTGGCTTCTTCTGCCGTTCTGTGAACACATTGAAATCCCTGTTGCTCCACCAACTTGCCCACCTCGCGAAACCGCTCCGGGTGTCGGGGACCGAGAACCAGCAACAAGTCTGGAAACCGTTCCTTGAGCAACGCATGCGCTGCAAGCGCCTGCTGCTCCTCATCCTCGTGTGTGCTCGCCGCTATCCAAACCCGTCGATTGCCGAACAACTGTCGACGAAGAAGCTGGCCATCCGCGATCAGGGTTTCCGGTAACTCGATGTCAAACTTGATGTTGCCGATCACCCAGGTTCTGGCCGAGCTCGCTCCAAGCGATCGAAAGCGATCGGCATCGGCTTCGCTTTGCGCCGCGATTATGATGCCGTGCGACAGGGTCTCGCGAAACAGCGGCAACGCTCTACGGTAGCCGCTCAGCGACTTAGGTGAAATTCGTGCGCTGACGAGGATCAGGGGGATTTTCCGGACGCCGCAACCGCGGTACAGATTCGGCCAGATTTCCGTCTCCATGATCAGCGCAATTTCCGGATTCAGTGACGCGAAAAAGCGATTGACGGCCAGCGGCATTTCGAACGGAATGTAGCAGTGGCTGACGGTGTCCCCGAACAGGTCTCTGACGCGTGCGGCCCCCGTTGGCGTTACGGACGTAACCAGAATCTGGTGCTCCGGGAAGCGCTTTGCGAGCTCGCGTATGAGCGGTACGGCGGCCTGAACTTCGCCAACGGATACGGCGTGAATCCAGATGCAACTATCCAGTTGTGGGTAGCCGAAGCCGAAACGTTGCCCGGTACCATGCCGATAGGAACTATTGCCCAGCGCGCGAAATAGCCAGTACGTCGCAACAGGAATCTGCAGCAGGTACGTGAGCAGGCTGTAGAGTATGCGCACTGGCTACGCGGTTGTTATATCGCGCCTTTTGCTTACCCGCACCTGGAATCGCCGCATGACAAGCAGGTCATGCAACCATCCATCGTGATGACCGCCGCTGTACTGCACTTGCTGCACAGTTGCGCGCCTTCCGGAAATTCGTTGTCCGCAAACGCATCGCGCTGTTTCTTGCTCTCTTCAAACTCGGCACGCTTCTGTTCGAGCATCTTTTTCTGCGCCTCATCAAGGCCAGGTTTGACCAGCATTCCGATCGAGATCAGGTGCTTTTCGATGATATAACCGAGTTCGGCGATGATTGATGGCATGAACTTGCCACCCGGCTGCCAATAGCCGCCGCGCGGATCAAAAACCGCTTTGAGTTCGTCGACAAGGAATGCGACATCGCCACCTTTACGAAATACGGCTGAGATGATGCGAGTTAACGCGACGATCCACTGATAATGATCGAGATTTTTTGAATTGATGAATATCTCAAATGGCCGGCGTTTCTCGAACTCAGTGCCTTGGTTCAACACGATGTCATTAACCGTTACGTACATCGCGTGATCCGACATGGGTGTCTTGACCTTGTAGGTCGAGCCTACTAGCACCTCGGGCCGCTCGAGCTTCTCGTGCATGCGAATGATTTCGGCGCCACTGCCGCCGCCACCTTCGCGCTTGTAGTCGGGTTTCTCCGCTTTTTGCTCGGCGTCCGGCTGCGCTACGGCGTAGCCAACTATCTTTTCGTCAATCTTGATCATCGTTTGCTCAAAGTTTTCCGTAATAACCTTCTTTCAATGCATCGAACAGGTTGGCCGCCGTATGGACCTCGCCATCGTATTCGATCTCCTCGTCACCCCTGAGGTCAACGGTCGAACCGTCGGCCAGCTTAAAGGTATACACCGTATTCTTAAGATCCTTCTCCTTGACCAAGACACCCTGGAACGCCTCGGGGTTGAAGCGGAACGTCGTGCATCCTTTCAGGCCCTGCTCATACGCATATAAGTACACGTCCTTGAAGTCTTCGTAGGGATAATCTGTTGGCACATTCGCCGTTTTGGAAATCGACGAATCGATCCACTTCTGCGCTGCCGCCTGAATGTCCACATGCGCCGTCGGCGATATGTCCTCGGCCGTCACAAAATAGTCCGGCAGCTTATCGCCCTCCTCATCTGACGTGCCCGTCGGCGTCGCCGCTTTATTGATCAACTCGCGGTATGCCAGCAGTTCGAACGAATAAACAGCAACTTTTTCCTTGGTCTTCCTGCCTTGCCGAATGACATTGCGGAAGTAGTGATGGGCGAAGCTCGGTTCGATACCATTGCTCGCGTTATTCGCCAGCGACAGCGATATCGTTCCCGTTGGGGCGATCGAACTGTGGTGTGTAAATCGCGCGCCAATCTCGGCGAGCGCATCGACCAGCTCCGGGTCCTCGGAGGCGATACGCTGCATATAGCGGCTGTAGCGCGCATGCAATATCCGTCCCGCGACTTTGTCGCCCGCCTGGTAACCGTCCGATTTCATTTCCGGGCGCTTGCGCAACATTTCTTCCGTGACCTCGAACTGTTCGTTCATGATCGGGGCCGGACCCTTCTCCTGCGCCAGCTTCAGGCCCTCTTCCCAGCCGGCGAGCGCCAATTGCCGGGCGACTTCCTCGGTGAATTCAACCGCCTTCTGGTCGCCATACACCATGCGTAGCATCGTGATGGTCGACCCAAGGCCGAGAAAACCCAAGCCATGGCGGCGTTTTCTCTGGATCTCGTTACGCTGCTGCGGCAATGGCAAACCGTTGATCTCAACGACGTTATCGAGCATGCGAGTAAACGTTTTCGTCACTTTGCGAAACGCGTCCCAGTCAAAGCGCGCCTCGTCCGTGAAGGGATCGATGACAAAACGCGTCAGGTTAACCGAACCCAGCAGGCAAGATCCGTAGGGCGGCAACGGCTGCTCACCACACGGATTAGTTGCCCGAATGTTTTCGTCGAACCAGTTGTTGTTCATCTCGTTGACCTTGTCGATCAACACGAATCCGGGCTCAGCGAAATCATAAGTCGACGCCATGATCAGATCCCAGACACGGCGCGCGGGCAAGGTTCTGTAGATCTTGCACAAAACCAGTCCCTGGGAATCGGTCACGTAGGAGCCGGCCTCGGGCCACTCGCGCCAGAGAAACTGGCTCGCATCGCTGATATCGAGATTGTCGTCATCGACCTCTTTTTGCGTAATCGGAAACGCGAGGCGCCAGTCTTCTTCGTTGATAACGGCTTGCATGAATTCATCGCTGATCAGCAAGGACAGGTTGAATTGCCGCAGCCGTCCGTCCTCTCGTTTCGCCCGAATGAATTCGAGAATGTCAGGGTGGCCCACGTCAAAGGTGCCCATTTGTGCCCCACGCCGGCCGCCGGCGGACGACACGGTGAAACACATCTTGTCGTAGATATCCATGAATGACAGTGGACCCGACGTGTACGCTCCGGCGCCTGTGACATAGGCGCCTTTCGGGCGCAAGGTCGAGAACTCGTAGCCAATACCACAACCCGCCTTGAGCGTTAGCCCGGCTTCGTGCACTTTATTCAGGATGTTGTCCATCGAGTCGCCAACCGTTCCGGATACGGTGCAGTTGATCGTCGAGGTGGCTGGTTTGTACTCTCGTGCCCCGGCGTTCGATATGATTCGACCCGCCGGAATTGCGCCGCTGCGCAGCGCCCAAAGAAATTCTTCGTAAAACCCGTCCCGCTTGGACTCAACTTCTACGCTCGCGAGCGCTTTTGCGACGCGCTTGTACGTGTCGTCGATCGTCTCGTCTATCTTTTGTCCGTTCTTCGCTGTCAGTCGATATTTCGCATCCCAGATATCAACAGACGCTGCTTGAAATTCAATGTCGGCGACCGTGTTTACAGCCAGATTAACGGCAGACTTCATGCCAATTTTTCTCCCTTTTCTCCGTCAGGAGACCCCTTAGTTTTGTTATGACCCACTTTTCTTGAGGGAAAAGGTGCCTGCTCACCGCATGCATCATTTTGCGCGGCGAGTGCCAAAAATGGCCTCTTTTCCTTCAGTATTTGGACACAAGATGTTGTGTCCGGACGTTCACAAGATTATGCCCGTATGAGTCGACTGTCAAGGTTTTACAGGAATTTTCTATACCCCCGTTTTATTTCTAATATCAATCAGTTACGAATGAACTCGCAGTAAGTACTTTAAAAACATGGCAAAAAAAATGACACTCTTGTAAAAGTTTCAATTTACTAGATATAGTGGCAACAAGTGACACAGAATTGACGCGAATTTAAGGTCTTCCAGCCCCCTCATCTCCCTCAAATCGCACCTTGAAATCGCTTTGCACGCCCATATTAAAGGCTGCAACAACCCTTTTGCGAGTGTCTCGACTGATGCATCGCAGCAGCAATTATAGGAGAAAAATCATGAACCTTGTACGATTTGAACGAGTGGCATTTGGCGCCCCCAAGAACACCGCAGCCGATTGGATTCCTGCGGTCGACATATTCGAAGAAAAGGACCGATTTGTCGTTCGTGCCGACATCCCCGGCGTTAGTCCTGCGGACATCGTTGTGAACATGGACGGTGGGACCTTGAGCATATCGGGTGAGCGTCACGCTGAAGACCGGAGTGAGTTCGCTGGTGTGTCTCGTTACGAACGAGCGGCCGGACGGTTTTCCCGACGCTTCACGCTGCCTGATTCTGCAGATGCCGACGGCATCAAGGCAAGCAGCACAAACGGAATTCTTGAGATTTCGATTCCGAAGCAGCCTGAAGGTCAGGCACGCCGAATTACCGTCGAAGCCGCCTGAAATCCTTGCCAATCGATACCCGCTTGCAACGCTTTGTTGCAATCGGGCATCCTTGCTTGAATGAACCAGCCTGGCTGGAACAGGTCTGTAATTACTATGAGGCTCCCGATGAAGACAATAGACCGACTCTTGTTGACCGGATTGATGCTCGCCATGACCAGCGTTGCCGGCGCGGCCCTTCCCGAGTATGTCGAGAACGAACCATTTCCGAGTCTTGCCCCGCTTGTCGAGCGAGTAACGCCGGCTGTCGTTAATATCCGGGTCAGCCAGACAATTACGCGGCGCTCGCCGTATGCCGACGACGCCTTTCGCCGATTTTTCGGATTGCCGGATGGACCCAGTGGATCCCGGGAAGTGGCCAGCGCCGGATCCGGCGTAATCGTTGATGCAGCCAGCGGCTATATTCTGACCAACCATCATGTTGTGGCGGATGCCGACGAAATTCAAGTTTCGTTGATTGATGGCGAGATCCTCGATGCGGTAGTTGTCGGCTCGGATGCAGCCACCGATATTGCGCTGCTCAA
>JAPUKV010000016.1 GCA_027295475.1 Pseudomonadota bacterium | reverse complement strand
TGGAAACCTGCCTTCTGCATGATGTCCCGGGCGTGCTGGCCGGCGGCGATCGGCAGCATCGGATCGAATGAGCCGTGCACCATCAAGATCAGGAGATCGCGGGGCTGAGACTCCGGACTCTGCATGACTTCCCCGTCAATTGTCGCTTCGAGAGGCATCCAGGTCGATAAAGCCATCAGACCGGCCAATTTCTCCGGGAACCTCATTGCCGTATGCATCGCGATGGCGCCGCCCTGTGAAAAGCCTGCCACTACGATGCGGTCGTAATCGACTCCCCGATCGTGCTCGCGCTCGATCAGTCGCCTTAAGGTCTCAGCACTGTCACGAATACCGGCCTCATCCTGCGGCCCGGACCGATCGAGGCTCATGACGTCATACCAGGCCCGCATCGGAATGCCGCCATTGATCGTGACCGGACGGACAGGCGCATGGGGAAAGATGAAGCGGATATCAGCAAATTCATCCAGCTGAAGCTCGGGCACGAGCGGCTCGAAATCATGGCCATCGGCACCCAGGCCGTGAAGCCAGATAACAGTGCCGTCCGGTTTTTCTCTGCCCCCGACTTCAACGGTGTCCGGTGTATCCACAGCCGCTTCCCCTGATAGTGTGAAGCAGCGCATATTAACAGCCGCAAGTGCTTGACTGAGTATGCGCATTCTGGTATTTATATGTGCATATTTATGCGAATCAGACCATGCCGAACTCCCCGGAAATTCAGTCAGACCGACGGCAAGCCATCCGGCAGATCCTGGAACTGGGTCCCGCCGGGACTCAGCAGTCGCTCGTGGATGCCCTGACCTCACAGGGTTTTGTCGCCACGCAATCGAGCGTCAGCCGTGACCTGAAGGAACTGGGTGCGCTCAAGACAACTCAGGGCTATGCACTGCCGGGCCCGGGTAAGGGCGACGAGGTGGCCGAGGTGTCCGGGCTTCTCAGGGAGATAGATACCGCCGGGCCCAATCTCGTGGTCATAAAGACGGCCATTGGTGCGGCACAGCGGGTCGCGCTGGCACTGGACCAGAGTGGCTGGCCGGAAATGGTCGGCAACGTCGGTGGCGATGACACGGTGTTAGTCGCGACCAAAAATGCCGCAGCGCAAAGAAATCTTCTTACGAAAATCGACCGCGCATCCGCCCGCGGTTGAATTTAGATCCTCCCTTTGAAGGACCATCCCTGTGACCGACGATAATTCTCCAATCATTCTTGCCTTTTCAGGTGGTCTGGATACGTCATTTTGTGTCCCGTGGCTGAAAGAGAATTACGGACGCGACGTTATTACGGCCACGGTCGATACCGGCGGTATTGACGACGCGGCTGCAGCGGCCCTCGAGGATCGCGCATTCAGGCTCGGTGCGATCGAACATGTGCTGCTCGATTGCAAAAAAGACTTTTTCGACTCGGTATTACGGTATCTCATTGCCGGCAACGTGCGTCGGGGTCAGTTTTATCCCTTATGTGTTGGCGCAGAGCGCGGTCTTCAGGCTGCGCGCCTGGCCGGGCTGGCCAGCGCAAGGGGGGCTGCAACCGTCGCACATGGCTGCACGGCGGCCGGCAACGATCAGGTGCGCTTCGAGGTCACGCTGCGGACACTGAACCCGGGCCTGGAGATTCTTGCGCCGGTAAGGGACAACAGCTGGGTCCGCGAGGAGCAGCTCAAATACCTCGAAGATCATGACCTGCCGCTGCCCGCCCAGGGATCCGCGTACTCGGTCAACCGCGGATTGTGGGGCATAACGATTGGCGGTCAGGAAACGCTGACTTCCGAGAGGTCTTTGCCTGAGCAAGCCTGGGTGTTATCGGCCGGCGCGTTCGACAGACCCAAGCCTGAATCGCGTCACACGCTCGACTTCGACGCCGGCATCCCGGTGGCGCTGGACGGTGAGAAACTCGATCCGGTTTCTCTGATCGAGAAACTCGAGATACTGGGGGGTTCCTATGCCGTGGGCAGAGGCATTCATCTCGGCGATACGGTTCTCGGCACCAAGGGCCGTGTCGCGTTTGAGGCGCCGGCAGCGCTTACGTTGATCACGGCGCATCGTGAACTTGAGAAACTCGTCTTGAGTGCACAGCAATCCCGTGTCAAAGACACCGTCGCGGCCGTCTACGGCGATCTCATTCACGAAGGTAAGCAGCTGGATGCCGCGTGCCGGGACATCGAGGCATTACTCTCCTCATCGCAGCGGCGCGTCACGGGCCAGGTTAGTTTCACGTTGCGGCCGGGCAGTCTCTTTATCGATGGCGTCGCCTCGCCATACTCTCTGCTTGCCGCTACGAAAGGCGTGTACGGGGAAGCCGCCGGCGAGTGGACCGCCGGCGACGCACTCGGATACGCACGCATTTTGTCTTTGTCAGGGTCGCTGCAGACCCGAGCCGGCGCGTCAGCCGGAAAGGGCTGAACTATGCGTAGCATCTTCGTCGATAAAGTCGCCTCCGTTGCCCAGCACAGCAATCTGAGCCACGAGCTCAGGGTATCCGCCGACATTCCCTGTGAGGAAGGCGTGCTCATTGCCGTGCGCGTCCTCAATAACAAGACCCGTTACAACCAGCTTGAGTTAACGAGCGGCAGAATGGCCACCGTCAACCAGGGCGATATCGTCGTCGGCGCACTCGGACATCGAAAAGCGCTACTCGGTTACTCGGGTCATTTGCCGGAAGCACTCGAAGTTGGGTCCACGATTCAGATTCTGAATATCGGTGGCGTTCTTGGCATGTGCGATTCAGCTAATCCCGATGTTGGTGCGCCTTTCGACTGCGAAGTGCTTGGCACTGTGCTGCACTTCCCCTACCTCGGCGAACGCATCGGCGTGCCAGCGCGAGTCGGCGCTAAAGAACTCGATAAGAACGCTCAATTAGACACAAAGGGTGTACCGGTCATAGCGCTTGCCGGTACCTGCATGGATTCCGGCAAGACGGCGGCCGCCTGCGCAATCGTCAGCCGCCTGCGTCACCGTGGCCTGAAGGTCGCGGCCTGCAAAGCGACCGGCGTTTCCTTACGCCGGGACATTCTTGCGATGGAGGACGCCGGTGCTGCTCACTCGATGATCTTCTCCGATCTCGGCGTCGTGACGACGACACCAGAAAACGGACCGGCTCTCACACGCACATTGCTTAGCAGCCTGGCCGGGTTTCAACCCGATGTCATCGTGATCGAGCTTGGCGACGGTCTGCTCGGGGCTTACGGCGTTGAAGCAATACTTGCAGACGAGGACATACGCGACGCTTTTACCGCCGTCATTCTCTGTGCAAACGATCCGGTTGCTGCCTGGGGCGGCGCAAGAATTCTCAGGGAGCAATTCGACATCGAGCCGGCCCTCGTTACCGGCCCGGCGACCGACAACGCAGTCGGGATCGATCAGATCAAAGAGCGATTGTCTTTGCCCGCGATCAATGCGCTCAGCAACGGCGTCGCGCTTGGCGATTCGATCACCGAGCTCCTGATCGATACGGGGCGCTTGAAATTATGACCATCCCCGCGGTCGTTCTCGGCGCAACCGGATATGTCGGCGGCGAATTCTTACGCCTGATTGGAGCACACCCGGACTTCCGGCTGGCCGCGGCGGTGTCCGCTAGCCGTGGCGGTGAGGCGATCGCGGACGTTTTTCCGAATCTGGCCGGCACATACCCCGGCGTATCGTTCGCCCGTCCGGACACCTGGCTCGAGCAAGTGGACAAAGGCGGCAATCTTGCCCTGTTCTCCGCTGCGCCGCACGGCGCTTCAGCGCCTGTTATTGCGGCGGCACTCGAGGGCGCCGCTGCTCGCGGTCTTGATGTTCATGTCGTCGACTCATCGGCAGACTTTCGCTACGCCAGTGCGGAACAATACGAGGCGGTATACGGAATACCACATCCGGCGCCAACCCTGATACCGGAGTTTTTCTGTGCCGTACCGGAACACGCCCCAGTCCCGGATGCGCCACATGCGGCGCATCCGGGCTGTTTCGCCACAGCCGTGCTGCTCGCAGCCGTGCCCTTGCTGAAATCAGGCATCGTCACCGAAGAACTTTTTGTCAGCGGCATAACCGGCAGCACCGGTTCCGGGCGGAGTCCGCAGGCCGGCACGCATCATCCCGAACGGCACAGCAATCTGTATGCATACAAACCGCTTGTGCACCGTCACGTGCCCGAAATCGAAGCGTTGATCGAAACAAGCTGTCAGACGAAAGCAGCGGTGCATTTCGTGCCGCATTCGGGTCCTTTCGCACGCGGCATTTACGTGACCATGCAGGCCAGGATGAAAGTCCCGGTATCGTCGGACGAGCTTCAAAACGCCTTTCGTTCATTTTATGCAGACAGTCAGTTCGTCAACGTTGTCGAGGGAATTCCGCGTCTGAAAGACGTCATTGCGTGTAACGACGCCAGGGTCGGCGTCACCTGCGAAGGCGATACTGTTGTTGTCATGAGCGCAATCGATAACCTCGTTAAAGGTGCCGCCGGCGGTGCCATGCAATGGATGAACCGGCTTTGGTCATTGCCTGAATCAAGCGGCCTCACTGCAGCATCACCCGCATGGACCTGAACAGATGAGTGCAGCCGATGACACATTGCAGGATCCGCGCACACGGGAAGCTGCCGTTATGCTTCAGGTATACGAGCAGCTGCCATTTATGCCGACGCAAGCCGCTGGCTGCGATCTGGTCACGACCAGTGGTCAGCGTATTCTGGATTTCTGGGGCGGACATGCCGTTGCTGCGCTCGGACACGGTCATCCACGCCTGGTACAGGCCATCTGTGAACAGACCAGGCAGCTGCTATTTCAGAGCAATGCCGTTGCGCTGGACGTGCGGGCAGCTGCAGCGGAACAGCTTGTCGGGATTGCGCCAAAGAACCTCTCAAGGGTCTTCTTCGTCAATAGCGGTGCTGAAGCGATCGAGAACGCCCTGCGCATGGCCTGCCTGGCGACGGGCGGCCGACAAAAAATCCTTGCGCTGACACACGGTTTCCACGGCCGCACGGCGGCAGCCGGGGCGGTGACCTGGAGCTCCGCCGACAGCTGGTACGGATTTCCAAACACGCCTTTCGCGGTTGATTTCATCCCGCGGAATGATGTTGCCGCCGCAGAATCAATGATCGATGAGAGCGTTGCGGCTGTGATTTTTGAACCGGTGCAGGGTGTCGCCGGCGCCTTCGATCTATCACCCGATTTTGTGGCGGCGTTACGCGAGCGCACTTCAAGGGCCGGTGCGCTGTTGATTTCCGACGAAGTGCAATGCGGCATGGGCCGTTCCGGTCATTATTTCGCGATTGAAGCTTATCGTGCAGAACCGGACCTGCTCACGACAGCCAAAGGGCTCGGCGGTGGAATCCCCTGTGGCGCACTGCTTTGCAGCGAGCGCATATCGAAGACTGTCGGTCAGGGCAGCCTCGGCTCGACATTCGGTGGCGGTCCGGTCGCAGCGGCCGCTATCATCGCCGTCATTGAAACCATCAAGGCTGAAGGGCTGCTCGCGAACGTTCGACAACGGGAAGCCGAGATCCGCGAGCATTGCGTCACCGGGCCGATTCAATCAGTCCAGGGCATGGGCCTTTTACTTGGTCTCGTCTGTGACAGGCCGGCAGGCGAGATTCGTGATGCACTGCTGCAGCATGACATACTGACCGGCACCAGCGCCGACCCCGGCGTGCTGAGGTTACTGCCGCCCCTGGTGCTGCAAGCGGAGCATGTCAGGCGCCTGGCGAAAGCACTCGACGCCATAGCGCCCAAAACATAGATGGAATTACTAAAGGAATAATGATGCAAGCATTTAACGACCTTGCCGACTTTTCAACAGAGGAGATTTCTGCGCTGCTTGAATTGTCGAACCGGCTCGACGAGAAGCCGGAGCCTGCGGCACTCAGCGGCAAAGTGCTGTCATTGCTTTTCCTGAGCCCTTCCCTGAGAACGCTGGCATCCTTTCAGGCCGCCATGACCAGGCTCGGCGGCGGCTCATTCGTGATTTCTCCGGAGATGTCGATTCACGGACTCGAAACGCGGCCAGGTATCGTCATGGACGGCGCCGCGGCCGAACATATTCGTGAAGCCGTGCCTGTGATCGCGTCCTACGGAGACGCGATCGGCATTCG